>JBCBPG010000862.1:0-2079 GCA_039820865.1 Pseudomonadota bacterium | reverse complement strand
GATCGGCCTGGCGCCCCGTTCACCCGCCTTCGCCGCCAAACAGGCCGCGCTGGAGGGCGCCCGCACCACCCTGCGTGCCCTGTCACTCTCCCCGACCGAGGCCGGGCGGCTCGGCATCCCGGTCAATGCCGACGGGCAACGGCGCGACGGCATGACCCTTCTCGCCCTGCCTGACGTGACCCTGGCGACGCTCGTGCCCGCGGCCCCCATGCTCGCCACGCTGGCCCAGCCCCTCGCCGCGATCATCGAGACCGAGGCCCGCTACGCCACCTATCTCGACCGCCAGAAGGAGGAGATCCGGCGCCTCGCCGCCGAGGAGGCCGAGACCCTGCCCACCGACCTCGACTTCGCGTCTGTCGCGGGCCTCTCGGCCGAGCTGCGTGCGAAACTGGCCGCCCGTCGCCCCGCCACGCTGGCCGAGGCGCGCCGGATCGAGGGGATGACCCCCGCCGCGCTGGTCCTCCTCCTGGCGCTCGCCCGGGGTCGTCCGGGCCGCAGGTCGGCGTGAGCCGCGCCCGCTTCGCCGAGGCCACCGGTGTTTCACGTGAAACACTCGAGCGGCTCGATGCGCTTGCGGCGCTGCTGACGCGTTGGAACCGGAAGATAAACCTCGTCGCCCCCGGCACCCTGCCCGACCTCTGGACGCGCCACTTCCTCGACAGCGCGCAGCTCCTGCCGCTGGCGCCCGGCACGCGCCACTGGGCCGATCTTGGCAGCGGTGCCGGCTTTCCCGGCCTCGTCATCGCCGCCATGGCGCCTGAAACCCGCGTGACCCTGATCGAATCGGATACCCGCAAGGCCGCCTTCCTCACCACCGCCAGCGCCGAACTCGACCTCGCCACCAGCGTCGTCCCGCGCCGCATCGAGGCCGCGGACCCCGCCGGGGCCGATACCGTCACGGCGCGCGCGCTCGCCCCCCTCGACCGGCTCCTGCCGCTGGCCCTCCGCCACGCCGCCCCGGGCGCAACCCTGCTCTTCCCCAAGGGCCGCAGCGTCGGCGAGGAGTTGACCGCCGCCGAGGCCGCTTGGCACATAGAGGTCACCCGCCATCCCAGCGTCACGGACGACGCCGGCTGCATCCTGGCGATTACCGGAGCCCGACACCGCGCATGACCGACATGGCCCCCACCCGCGTCATCGCGCTCGCCAACCAGAAGGGCGGCGTCGGCAAGACCACGACCGCGATCAACCTGGGCGCCGGGCTCGCCGAGAATGGCGCGCGGGTGCTGCTGATCGACCTCGACCCGCAGGGCAACGCGTCGACCGGCCTCGGCGTCTACGAGGCCGAGCGTCACCGCACCTCCTACGACGTCCTCGGTGCCAACATGCCGCTCGGCATGGCGATCCAGCCGACCGCGCAGCCGGGGCTCGACCTCGTGGCCTCCAGCGGCGACCTCGCGGGGCTGGACAGCGAGCTCGCGGGCGATCCCGACCGCGCCTACCGGCTGGACCGCGCCTTCGCCGCCACCCTGCCCCCGCATGACTTCGTGCTGATCGACTGCCCGCCCTCGCTCTCGATCCTCACCGTTAACGCGATGACGGCCGCGCACAGCGTGCTGGTCCCGCTGCAATGCGAGTTCTTCGCGCTCGAGGGCCTCAGCCAGCTTCTCGCCACCATCCGCCGCGTGCAGCAGAAGCTGAACCCTGCGCTCGAACTCGAAGGCATCCTGCTCACCATGTACGATCGGCGAAACAAGCTCTCGGCCGAGGTGGCGAGCGACGTGCGCGAGAACCTCGGCGCGCAGGTCTACGACACGATCATCCCGCGCAATGTCCGCCTGTCCGAGGCGCCGAGCCACGGTGCGCCGGCCCTCACCTACGACCGTGACAGCAGCGGGGCCGAGGCCTATCGCCGGCTCGCCGCCGAGGTGCTGTCGCGCCACCCGCTGCCGGCGGAGGCCTGAGCATGGGCCGCACCCCGGATCGACGGAGCCTCGGCCGCGGTCTCTCCGCGCTCCTCGGCGATATCGAGACGCCCGAGCCTGACGCCCCCTTGCCGTCGGGCACGCGCGAGGTGCCGATCGAGCTGATCCACCCCAATCCCGACCAGCCGCGGCGCCGTTTCCCCGAGACCGAACT
>JBCBPG010000861.1:0-2083 GCA_039820865.1 Pseudomonadota bacterium | reverse complement strand
GCCGAGCGTCTTGAAGACGCTCGGCGTGCCGCTGTTCCAGGAACAGGCGATGCGCATCGCCATCGTCGCGGCCGGGGTCACCCCGGACGAGGCCGACCGGTTGCGCCGCGCGCTGGCCACCTTCCGCCGCTCGGGCACCATCCACACCTTCCGCGAACGCTTCGTGAACGGCATGCTCGCCCGCGGCTACGAGCCCGGTTTCGCCGAACGCTGCTTCGCCCAGATCGAGGGCTTCGGCGAGTACGGCTTCCCCGAAAGCCACGCGGCCTCCTTCGCGCTCCTCGTCTACGCCTCCGCCTGGGCCAAGCGCTTCCACCCCGGCGCCTTCGCCTGCGCGCTCCTCAACTCCCAGCCCATGGGCTTCTACGCCCCGGCCCAGATCGTGCGCGACGCGCGCGAGCACGGGGTCGAGATCCGGCCCGTCTCGGTCAACGACAGCTACTGGGACTGCACGCTGGAACCCGCGCCGTCCTCGGCCAACGGGCTCGCGCTCCGCCTCGGCTTTCGCATGGTCAAGGGGCTGAAGGAGGAGGACGGCCAGTGGATCGCGGCCGCCCGCGGCAACGGCTACCCGGATATCGAGAGCCTCTGGCGCCGCGCCGGCATCGGCCGCGCCCAGGTGGCGACCCTCGCCCGCGCGGACGCCTTTGCGCCGGCCGGGGACGGGGACGCCCTGCCGCGGCGCGAGGCGCTCTGGCAGGCGCGCGCGCTGTCGGGCGACCGGCCGCTGCCGCTCTTCGCCGAGGGCGAGGGCATCCGCGAGGACCGCGCCGCGCTGCCCCCCGCCACGCTGGGCGAGGCGGTGGTCGAGGACTACCGGGCGCTCCGCCTCAGCCTGCGCGCCCACCCCGTCGCGCTGCTCCGCGAGGCGCTGTCATGGGCGTGAGAGTGGCCCCCCACGCCCCGAGCCACGCCTGCGCGGCATCAACGCCGCGCGCGCAGGACCAGGAGACCGAGGCCGCCGATCAGCAGCAGCGCCGGCGCCGGCAGCGGCACGCGGTTGACGGCAAAGGCCAGCACCTGCGTCGCCTGCGGGCCAAAGGCGCTGAAGTTGTCGTCCGAGATCACGATCAGCGAGCGCCGGCCATCGGGCAGCACGGGCCCGAAGGTCAGACCCTCGACATTGTCGAGCACGATGCCGAGCGTCGAGAGATCCAGCAGCAGCGTCTTCTCCGCCGCCGTGAAGCTGGCCGAGTTCAGCGCGTCGAAGCCGCTCACATCGGTCGCCAGCGACAGGTCCACATTGTAGAGCCGCGCGCCATAGCCGCGCCCCGGCGCGCCGATCGCGAAGGACCGCTCCAGCGCCAGCAGCGAGCCCTCGTTGTCGAGCGCCAGCAGCTCGACCAGGCCCGTCGTCTCGAAGATCGCCGGGTCGGCGCCCTCCACGAAGATCGGGTCGATCTCGTAGGCGTATTCCGCCGTCGCCGTCCCGGTGCCGAGCGCGTATTCGACGATGCGCACCAGCGAGCCGTCGGTCGACGAGGCCCGCGGCCCGTCCTGCGCCAGCGCGTCCTCGTTCGCGGTGTAGAGCGTCGTGCCATCGGGCGAGATCGTCAGGCTCTCGAAGCCGAGATTGCTGCCGACACCCGTGGTCGCGCCGTCGCCCAGGAACTTGTCGTCGACCGGCAGCGCGCCCGTGTTCGCGCCGTCGCCGTCGAAGATCAGGATCTCGGGCGTCAGGTTGCCGCTGCGCTGCTCGGAGGGGATGTAGGCCTCGCCGCCCGGCCCGAAACCGATGCCCTCGAGGTCGGGCCCGTCGGTGATCGGGCTGCCATCGCCCTCGGTCAGCGGCACCACGCCGTCGACCGTCACGTCGCCATCGTCCAGCGACCCGTCGCCGAGGTCGATCGAGAACCGGTAGCTCCGCGGATCGGACGGTTCGTCCGAGACGCCGCGGAAGCCGCCCGCGGGATCGCGCGCGATGCCCGAGATGCCGCCCAGCGTCGTGCCGTCGACATCGGTGCCCGACGGGATCTCGACCTGCCCGATGAACTCGAAGGCGATCGGCGCGGCCGTTGCCGCCAGCGGCATCGCCGCCACGCCGAGCCCCATCACCGCCGCCCGCGCGGCCGTCCCCATGATC
>JBCBPG010000860.1:0-2085 GCA_039820865.1 Pseudomonadota bacterium | reverse complement strand
GGCGATCGAGCGGACGGCGGCGGCGAGCCCGCTCCAGTGCCCGAAGCCGTGCTCCTCCGAGATCCGGCAGACCGCATCGGCGGCAGCACGCGCGGCCGCATGGTCGCCGTTCAGCGCGCGCACGGTGGCGTCCAGCTGCTCGGCGCGGACGCGGTTCGACAGATGCGCCTCGGCGATCGAGCGGACGGCGGCGGCGAGCCCGCTCCAGTGCCCGAAGCCGTGCTCCTCCGAGATCCGGCAGACCGCATCGGCGGCGGCACGCGCGGCCGCATGGTCGCCGTTCAGCGCCTTCAGCACCGCGTGGTAGTAGCCCGCATAGGCGATCGAGTGCGGGTGATCGACGCTGGCCGCCCGGACCACCGCCTCCTCGACCCGCGAGATGCCCGCGACCGGACGGCCGGTGGCCCAGAGCACCCAGCTCTGCAGCGCCAGCGCCGCCATCTTGGGGTCCTGCCCCGCCGCGGCCGCGCCCGTGCGCTCGTCCTCGTTCGCGGCCTCGAAGGCCTCCAGCGCCTCGCTGGCATAGCGCGCGCTGTCATGCAGACGCCCCATGAACAGCGTGATCATGCTGGCCCCGCGCAGCGCGTTGATCGTCGCCGCGCGGTCCCCGCGCTGGCGGGCGATCTCGATCAGGCGCTGGACGGCGACGGCGGCCTCCTCCAGCTCGCCCCGGATGACCGAGGCGGTGGCGAACCAGAACATCACCTGCAGCGCCTCGGGCGGATCGCCGAGCACGTCGCAGAGCGCGCGGGCGCGCTGGTAGTTCTCCATGCACTCGGCCGCCGCGGGACCGCGCATGGCGATCAGGCACGGGCCGAGTGCATAGCGCAGCGCAAGCTCCAGCCGCTCGCGCTCCAGCGCCTCGGCACCCGCCTTCACGACCATGCCCGAGAGCGCCTCGAGCCCCTCGTTGAAATGCGCGATCGCCTCTAGGTTGGCCGAGCGGCGCGCCGCCGCGTTGCCGGCCTTCAGCCAGTGACGCGCCGCCTCCTCCGCCTGGCCGGCAAGGCCGAGATGCCAGGCCAGCGTCTCGGGCTCGGTCTCGGCGACATTCGGCATCGCGGCGACCAGGACGGCGGCGATGCGGGCATGCAGTTCGGCGCGCCGCGGGCGCAGCATCGAGGAATAGGCCGCGTCGCGCAGCAGCACGTGCTTGAAGTGATAGACCGCGTCCGGCGGCGTGCCGCGGCTGAGTACCAGGCCCGCGCCCACCAGCTGACCCAGCGCCGCCTCCAGCCGGTCGGCCTCAAGCCGGGCGACCTTCTGCAGGATGTCGAAGGAGAACTCGCGCCCCAGCGCCGCGCCGATCTGGGCGACGTCGCGCACCGGCTCCAGCCGGTCGAGGCGTGCCAGCAGCGAGGCGTGCAGCGTCGTCGGGATCGAGACGTCGTGGCGCCCGCCGGCCGATCCATGGCCGCCTGCATGACCCCCGGCGATGTCCTCGACCGAGCTGCTCTCGACCACGGTCTTGGTCAGCTCCTCGATGAAGAGCGGCACGCCGTCGGCACGCTTGAGGATCTGTTCGACCACCGCGCGCGGCAGCGCATGCGTGCCCGTGACGCTCGCCATCAGCTGCTCGCCGAGATCGCTGTCCAGCCGCGACAGGCTCATCGCCGTGACATGGGCATGGTCGGGCCAGGGTGCCTGGAACTCGGGGCGGGCGCTGACGATCATCAGCGCCTTCAGCCGCGCCAGCCGCTCGACCAGCGAGACCAGCATCTCCAGCGACGACGGGTCGATCCAGTGCAGGTCCTCGAAGATCACCAGCACCCGACGGGTCGAGGCCAGGCGCTCGAACTCGGCCAGGAGAACGTCGAAGGTCCGGCGCTTGCGCGCCTGCGGCGACAGCGCCGCCACCTCGCCCGCGCGCTCATGCGCCACGCTGATCGCATCGGCCACCAGCGCGCCCGCCAGCGGGTCCTCGGCGGCGGCGAAGAGCGCGTCGATCTTGGCCGCCCGCTCGGCCGGCGCATCGGCGCGGGCTATCTTGGCGGCGCGTTCGATCTGGTCGAGGAAGGGGTAGAGCGCGCTGTTCTGGCGATGCGGCGCGCAGAAGTAGCGCAGGTACAGCGGCTCGTCGCGTGC
>JBCBPG010000859.1:0-2093 GCA_039820865.1 Pseudomonadota bacterium | reverse complement strand
TCGCCGATCTGCACGGTGCAGATCGGCGATCGCCTCGCGCACGGCCGCGCGGTCCTGGTCGTCCAGCGCGGCCATCACGGCAGCGACCAGGGCCGGGTCCAGCGCATAGTCGTCGTCGGTCTCGGGCGCCTCGGCGGGACCGGTCTGGCTCTCTGGCTCGGTCGGGCTTTGGGGCTCGGTCGGGCGCTGGGGCTCGGTCGGGCTCTGGGGCTCGGTCATCGGCGCTCCGGCGGCTGGGGTCCGGCGCGCGGGGCGCGGGCCCGGATGAGGCGGTGTAGCCCCGATCCGGGTCGCGCGGAAGCCGCGCGGACCCCGACCTTCGGCCGGACCCGCGCGCGCGATCGGCCCGCCGTTACGGCATCAGCACGGCGTCGATGGCGTGGATGATCCCGTTGGAGGCCGGAATGTCCGCCGCGATGACGCTCGCCTCCCCGACCATGACGCCGGACGTGGCGTCGATGGGCAGCGGCAGGCCGTTGATCGTGGTCGCCTCGATCGTCTGGCCGGCCAGATCGGCCGAGGCGACGGTGCCGGGCACGACATGGTAGCTGAGCAGCGTCACCAGCGTGGCGCGGTTCTCGGGCATCAGCAGCGTCTCGACCGTGCCCTCCGGCAGCGCGGCGAAGGCAGCGTCGGTCGGCGCGAAGACGGTGAAGGGCCCCTCGCTCTTCAGCGCGTCCACCAGGTCGGCGGCCTCGACCGCGGCGACCAGCGTGGTGAAGTCGCCCGCTGCGGCGGCAGTGTCGACGATGTCGAGCCCGGCGCCCTGCCCGGCCTGCTGCGCGCAGCCGGCAAGCGTGGTCGCGACGGCAAGCGTGGCGGCGGCGATGACGTGTTTCATGCGATCCTCCCTCTGTCGTGGCCCCGACGCGGTGTTTGCGGGGTGCCACGACCTAGCGCGGCCGGGACGGGCCGGGAGGGCGCTTGTCGCAATTTCTTAACCAAATCGTCGCAGATCAGGCCGGCGTTGCCAGGACCGCGCGGATCGCGGTCTCGATCTCCTCGGCGAGGTGGCGGCGTTCCTCGGGGCTGAGGAAGGCGCCGAGCTCGATCTCGCGCCCCCCGCCCTTGAGGGTGAGGTAGCTCTCGAGACGCGCCTGTTCGTGCAGCGTGAGGCGGACGAAGTAGGGATCGGCCGACCAGCAGAGGCGCTGGCCGCTGGGCTCGACCCGCTCGACGCGCATCTCGTCGGGCCACAGCGCGAGGCGCTCGACCAGCCGGCCGTCGGCGGTGTTGCGCCGGAACGCCCAGGCGACGAGGCCGAGCACGGCGAGCGCGAAGAGGAGCGGGATCCAGAGGACCGGGGTCGCCACCAGCGGCAGGAGCGGCAGGGCGAAGCCCGCGCCGAGAAGCGCCAGGACGCGGCGCTGCCCGAGGCGCGAGAGCGAGCGGTTCGGCCAGAGCTCGACGCTGTAGGCCGGCGGGCGGTCGCGGTCGAGCAGGCCGGCCCAGGGATCGGCCGGGGGCTCGGAACGCGAAGCGGCCGGGGATCCCTCCCCGGCCGCCATGTCGTCGGGTGCGGCCATCAGTGCGCGGGCTGCTTGTCCCAGTCTTCCTGCTTCGGGAGCGTCTCGAAGGTGTGCTCCGGCGGCGGGTTCGGCAGCGTCCACTCCAGCGTGCCGAGGTCGTCCTCCCAGTAGTTCGGGTTCTCGACCTTCTCACCCTTCGTCAGCGTGTAGTACATGATGTACAGGAAGAAGAGGAACGAGGCGAAGGAGATGAAGGCGCCAATCGTCGACACGTAGTTCCAGAGCGCGAACGCCTCCGGATAGTCGATGTAGCGACGCGGCATGCCGTTACGGCCCAGGAAGTGCTGCGGGAAGAAGGTGATGTTCGCACCGATGAACATCGTCCAGAAGTGGATCTTGCCCCAGAGCTCCGGGTACTGCCGGCCCGACATCTTGCCGATCCAGTAGTAGATGCCGCAGAAGATGCCGAAGACGGCACCCAGCGACATCACGTAGTGGAAGTGCGCCACGACATAGTAGGTATCGTGATAGGCGCGGTCGATACCGGCCTGCGCCAGCACGATGCCGGTCACACCGCCCACCGTGAACAGGAACAGGAAGCCGATCGCCCAGAGCATCGGGGTG
>JBCBPG010000858.1:0-2097 GCA_039820865.1 Pseudomonadota bacterium | reverse complement strand
GGTGGCCGTGCGGTCTACTCGGCCGCGATCGGCTTGCTGGCCTCGGCATGGGCCTCGGCGCGGTAGCCGTCGCCGTCCTTGTGGTTGTCCATCCGCCAGACCCGGTCGTTGAAGCTCTCGTGGTGCAGGCCGTGGTCGAGATAGTTCTCGATGCAGGCCATGGCGTTGGCATAGCCCTGATCGCAGCCCTTGAGCAGGTTCGAGACGTTCCAGTCGAAGGTGATGTCGTGCGAGACCGGCACGACGAAGACCTTCACGCCCAGCTTCTCGCGCTGCAGCCGGTCCTCGAACATCAGCACGTTGTCCTGGCCGAGCGAGCCCGCGAACAGCATGCAGAGATTGGCGAGACCGTCCTTGAGGTTCTGCGGCCGGCGCACCTGCTTGGGATCGACGATGCGCAGCACCCAGATCTCGTCGAGCTCCCCGTGGATACGCAGGATGTCGTCGAAGTTCACCGTCTCGACCAGCGCGCCCTCGCAATAGGTCGTGCCGTCGATCTCGACCGTCTCCTCGACGAAGGGCAGGGCCGAGCAGGCGCAGACCGAGGCGGCATTGGCCTCGCGCACCGGCTTCATCGGCGGGCGGTGGCTGTACTTGGCCTGATCCTGCAGCTTGTAGGCCTGTTCGGGCCGGTTGGCGAACAGGTCGATCGACTGCGTGTCGAGGTTGAAGGCGTTGTGGTAGAGGAACGGCCGGTCGTCGCGGTAGAGGTTGTCGAAGGCGATCTGGTTCAGGAACGTCGAGTCCTTGAAGTAGATCCGCGACAGCCCGTTCACCTTGCTGAGATACATCAGCGAGACCATGAACCGGCTCATCGGGTTCGCGGCCATCGTCTCCAGCATCAGGTTGTCGGTATCGCCCTCGTTCCACATCGAGGGCGTGGTCATGTACTTCGCCCACATCGACGTGGTGCGCTGGATCGCCTCGGGTGCGTAGAGGTTCGCATACGACGACGGGTTCATCATGAACTCCATCATCGCCCGGCTGTTCTGCTGGATATCCGGCGAAAAGGCGTGGTTGATCGGGAAGCCGGCATAGGACCGGTCCTCGCGGAAGATGTTGTCGCGGAAGAAGGCCTTGGTTTCCTCCGGCGCGGTCTTCGGGTCGAAGGTGTTGTAGATCAGCCCGACCCAGGCGCCGATGCAGGACATCGCCCAGACGTCGAAGGTGATCCCCTTCTCATGCAGCGCCTGGAGCGCCCCGATCTGCAGGCCCGCGGCCGGCCCGCCGCCGGCCAGCGTGATTGCCCGGCGCGGCCCGCTCCTGGCCTTTCCCTTCGGCTTCAGCGTGGTTGCCATGTCCAAATCCCCCTTCTGGCTGGCATGGCGGCCGGGTCCCCTCCCGGCCGCCGGAACCCGGTCTACTGACCGGCGAGGCGCGCGACGCGCTGGCCTCCGGTCAGGCGGTCGTGAAAGCTGCGCGCCTCGGCGACGACGGGCAGCGAGCGGCCGTCCTCCATGCGCTCGAGCGCCGAGGCGAGGGCGGCGAGCGGGTCGCAGGCTTCCCCGGCCGCATCGGCCATCGACCAGCCCGCGCGCTCGCCCTCGGCCGCCAGGCCCGCCAGGCTGCGCGCCGCACCAAGTTCCAGCATGACGGCGCCCTGGGCCTCGGCCGTGCTGATCGCCGCGACAAGCAGTGCGGCTGCCTCGTCGCGCCGACGGTCGTCCAGCGCCAGCAGTGCCTCGGCCTTCAGCCGCATCAGCTCGGCCCGGAACAGCCGCTCGGACTGCTTGTCGGTGAAGTCGATGCCGATCTCGGCGAACTCCAGCGCGATATCGGCCGAGCCGTGCTCGAGCTGCGCGCGCGCCACCAGCACGTAGAGCGCCGTGACGCCCAGCTGGTAGCCGCTCTCGCGATAGGTGTTGAGCGCGCGGACGGTGGCGTCGAGCTGCTCGGCGCGCACCCGGTTCGACAGATGCGCCTCGGCGATCGAGCGGACGGCGGCGGCCAGCCCGCTCCAGTGCCCGAAGCCGTGCTCCTCCGAGATCCGGCAGACGGCGTCGGCGGCCGCGCGCGCCGCCGCATGGTCGCCGTTCAGCGCCTTCAGCACCGCGTGGTAGTAGCCCGCATAGGCGATCGAGTGCGGGTGATCGACGC
>JBCBPG010000857.1:0-2097 GCA_039820865.1 Pseudomonadota bacterium | reverse complement strand
GCCGTTCACGTTCACCTTGCCATGATCGGCATCGAAAGCCTGCATGAACCTTAGCACGACCGAGCTGAATGCCTCGTTGACTTCGAAGAGATCGATGTCGCCGATCTCCATGCCGGCGGCCTTCAGCACCTTCTCGGTCGCGGGCACGGGGCCGGTCAGCATGATGGTGGGGTCGGTGCCGATGCGCGCCGTCGCCCGTACGCGCGCCCGGGGCTTGAGACCCAGCCGCTCGCCCGCCTCCTTCGAGCCGATCAGCACCGCCGCCGCGCCGTCGACGATGCCCGACGAGTTGCCGGCATGGTGGACGTGGTCGATGCGCTCCAGATGCGGGTACTTGAGCAGCGCCACGGCGTCGAAGCCCGGCATGCCCTCGCCCTCGTTCTTGAAGCTCGGCTTGAGCGCGCCCAGCGCCTGCATGTCCGTGCCCGGGCGCAGGTGCTCGTCACGGTCCAGGATCGGCACGCCGTTCTGGTCCTTGACGGTGATCACCGACTTGGAGAACCGGCCCTCCTCCCAGGAGGTGGCGGCGCGCTTCTGGCTCTCGACGGCGTAGAGGTCGACGTCGTCGCGGCTGAAGCCGTACTCGGTCGCGATGATGTCGGCCGAGATGCCCTGCGGCACGAAGTAGGACTTCATCGCCACGTAGGGGTCGACGCCGATGGCGAAGCCGTCCGAGCCCATCGGCACGCGGCTCATCATCTCGACCCCGCCCGCGACATAGAGATCGCCCGCGCCCGCGCGCACCTGGTTGGCGGCCAGGTTCACCGCCTCCAGCCCGCTCGCGCAGAAGCGGTTGATGTGGAGCCCCGGCACCTTCTCGTCCCAGCCGGCATAGAGCACGGCCGAGCGCGCGATCTCGCCGCCCTGCTC
Organism: Pseudomonadota bacterium; assembly: GCA_039820865.1. Classification (GTDB taxonomy): domain Bacteria; phylum Pseudomonadota; class Alphaproteobacteria; order Rhodobacterales; family Rhodobacteraceae; genus Thermohalobaculum. The sequence goes on along the minus strand of JBCBPG010000857.1, from coordinate 1,227 downwards.
GCCCACCGCCGTGACACAGCCCCAGATCACGTCCTCGACCTGGCTGGTGTCGAGGTCGTTGCGCTCCTTCAGCGCGTTCAGCACCGAGGCGGACAGGCGCAGCGACGTCACCTCGTGCAGGCCGCCGTCCTTCTTGCCCTTGCCGCGCGGGGTGCGCACGGCGTCGTAGATATAGGCGTCCGTCATCCTGTCCTCCTCGCGCCCGTGAGGGGCGTCAGTCTTTCTTCGTCATGCCGGCGCCCGGTGGTGATGGTGGCGGCGCCCCGTATTCGGCGATGAACTCGGCGTAGACCCGCTCCAGCGCCCCCGGCTCGGCAATGTCGTCCAGCCGCTCCAGCAGGACGGTCAGCAGGTAGTTGTTGGAAAGCCCGTGCTCGGCATTGAGCGCGCGCAGCCGTGCATGGGCCTCCTCGGTCAGCGCGACCGAAAAGCGCTTGGGCAGGGGCAGCCGCTTGGGGGGCGTGCGCGCCATCGCATCCTCCACGGCCGTGATGCGCCCGGATCGTGGGTCAGTCTACGCGGTTCGGGCGCGGGGCGCGCGGGGCCCCGCACCCGGCGGCTGTCAGAACGCCTCGGCCGGCAGGTCCATCACCGGCTCGGCGCCGGACTGGATGCGGGCGAGGCGCAGGCCCGTCTCGGGCAGGACGCGGCTCATGTAGTAGCGGCCGGTGATCAGCTTGTTGCGGTAGAACTCGGCATCGCCGCGGCCTTCCGCCAGGCCCTCGTGCGCGGCCTTGGCCATGCGCGCCCAGGCGAGGCCGATGGCGACATGGCCGAACAGGTGCAGGAAGTCGACCGAGCCGGCCAGCGCCACGTTCGGGTTCTTCATGCCCGCCTGCATGAAGTACATCGCCGCCGCCTGCAGGTCCTTGGACGCCGCCTTGAGCGGGCCGAGGAAGTCCTTCTCGAGGTCCTCGTGGCCCTTGTTCTCGGCGCAGAAGGCCTTGATTTCCTCGAAGTAGGCCATGATGGCCTTGCCGCCGCCCTGGCCGAGCTTGCGGCCCACCAGGTCCAGCGCCTGCACGCCGGTCGCGCCCTCGTAGATCATCGTGATCCGGGCATCGCGCACGAACTGCGCCATGCCGTATTCCTCGATGTAGCCGTGGCCGCCGAAGACCTGCAGCGCGTTCGAGGTGAGGCGATAGCCCTCCTCGGTCAGGTGGCCCTTCAGCACCGGCGTCAGCAGCGCGACCTTGCCCGCGGCCCTGGCCCGCTCGGCCTCGTCCT
>JBCBPG010000856.1:0-2100 GCA_039820865.1 Pseudomonadota bacterium | reverse complement strand
GTGTTGGTGGCGAAGACCGCGTCCGGCGCCGCCGCCTCGGCCTGCGTGGTGACCGCGGCCTTGATCTTGGGGTCCTCGAACACCGCCTCGACGATCAGGTCGGCGCCGGCCAGCTTGCCGTAATCCGCCGTGGCCGTGACGCGCTCGATCACCTCGGCGCGGGCGGCCTCGTCCATGCGCCGCTTCTTGACCTTCTCGTCCAGGAAGCCCTCGATCGTCGCCAGCCCCTTGGCCGCCGCCGCCTCGTCACGGTCGATCAGCACCACCTCGATGCCCGCCTCGGCCGAGACCTGGGCGATGCCCGCACCCATCATGCCGGCGCCGAGGACGCCGAGCTTCTTCACCGGCATCGGCTCGACCTTGGGCCGCACCGCGCCCTTCTCCAGCGCCTGCTTCGAGACGAAGAGCGAGCGGATCATCGCCGAGGACGAGGGGTGCATCAGCACGCTGGTGAACCAGCGCGCCTCGATCCGGATCGCGGTGTCGAAATCGACCAGCGCGCCTTCGTAGACCGCCGCCAGCATCGACTTGGCGGCCGGGTAGACGCCCTGGGTCTTGCCGTGGGTCATCGTCACGCCGCCGACGAACATCGGGAAGCCCTCGCGCGTATAGGGCGCGCCGCCCGGCATCTTGAAGCCCTTGCGGTCCCAGGGCTTGACCGCGTCGCTCTCGGTCGCGGCCTCGGCCCAGGCGCGGGCGCGGGCGGCCAGGTGGCCGGGCTCGACCACCTCGTCGATCAGGCCCGCGTTCTTGGCCTTGGCCGGCGCATAGGTCTTGCCCTGGAGCAGCGGCTCCGACGCCCCCATCAGGCCCAGCATCCGCACCAGCCGCGTCGTGCCGCCGGCGCCGGGGAACAGGCCCACCAGGATCTCGGGCAGGCCGATCTTGGCGCCCTCGCGGTCGACGGCGATGCGGCGGTGGCAGGCAAGGCCGATCTCGACGCCGATGCCCATCGCGGTGCCCGGGCAGGCCCAGATGAAGGGCTTGCCACCCTTCAGCGTCTTGGGGTCGGCGCCCGCGCGCTCGATCTTCCGGAGCACGCCGTGGAGCTGCATGACGAAGGAGAACAGCTGCCCCGCCACGCCGCCGGCCGGCGCATCGCCCGTCTTGGCCGCCTTCTCCGCCTGCACGCGGATGCCCGCCAGCACGCGCAGGTCCATGCCGCCCGCGAAGTCGTCCTTGGCCGAGGTCAGGATGACGGACTTCACCGCCTCGTCGGCCAGCGCGCGGTCGACGCAGGCGTCGAGCTCGCGGATGCCCTCCTCGGTCAGCACGTTCATCGAGGTCTCGGGCTGGTCCCAGGTGATCGTCGCGACGCCGCCATCGGCGGCATAGTGGAAGGTGGTCATTGGGGGCTTCTCCCTCGATCGGTGTTGTCAGCCCGGCGGCCTCGTGCGGGTCTCAGCCCGCGGTGTCGGACCGCCGGTGGCGCGCCATCAGGAGCGCGCGCTTTTCCAGTTCGTCATGGGCGACAAGCGCCGCGATGCGGATCAGCCCGTCGCGCCGGCGCAGCACGTAGGTGCTTGCGCAGGCCGTCATGAGGTGGCCGTGGCGGTGGTAGAGCTGCCAGCGGATGTTGAGCAGGCCCAGCCCGTCGTCCGGGCCGACCTCCTCGACATTGGCGCCGCGGATCCGGCCGACGCCCAGGCTGGCATAGGTGTCGCGCTGGTCCTGCAGGAAGTCGACCAGCGCGGAGCGCCCGGCGATCGTGGTCGCCCCCTCCGGCCGGATGATCGGGCAGGGCAGGTCGAAGCGGTCGGCCATCGTCTCGATATCGCCGGCGCTGTAGGCCAGCGCGTACTCCTCGAGAAAGTCGGCAACCTGCATGGCGTCGTCTCCAACCCCAGCCTCGACCTGCGAGCCTCGACCCGCCAGCCTCGACCCACGCCCGGCGCCCGCCGGGAGAGGGTGGGCAACCCGCCCATCGCCCTTGGGCACCACCCGGCTCAGACCCGCTCGACCACCGTGGCCGCGCCCATGCCCGAGGCGACGCAGAGCGTGGCGAGCCCCGTGGCCGCGCCGGTCCGCTCCATCTCGTCGACCAGCGTGCCCAGGATCATCGCCCCGGTCGCCCCCAGCGGGTGGCCCAGCGCGATCGAG
>JBCBPG010000855.1:0-2100 GCA_039820865.1 Pseudomonadota bacterium | reverse complement strand
GCGACGGGCATCGGCCAGCGTCACCTCGGCCCACCGCGAGGCGGCGCGCGCCGCGGGTGTCACCGTGATGCAGGGCTATGTGCCGGTCGCGGTGCGGGGGCTGAACGCGGTGCGGGGCGTGGCGCTTGGCCGGGTGCCGGGCGGCGGGCTCGACGCGGGCCACGGCGCGCAGTCCCGCGCGGTCGAGGCCGATGTCGAGCGGATCGTGGAGGCCGACTGTCTTGCCACCTCGGCCGGCTGGTCGCCCGCGATCCACCTCGTCGCCCATCGCGGCGTCAAGCCCGCCTGGGATGCCGTGCGCGGTGCCTTCCGCGCGGCGCTGCGCTACGAGGACCTGCCCCCCGGCCTGGCGCTGGCCGGTGCTGCCGACGCCCGCAGCGACACGGCCGCCGCCGTCGCCGATGGCCGCCGGGCGGGCGAGGCCGCCGCTGCGGCACTGGCCGGCCGTCCCGCGCCCGCCCGTGCCGTACCCGCCGGTTCCGCACCTGCCCGCCCCGGGGCCGACGCCCCGACCGGTGCGACGCTGACCGAGGTGCGCTGGAAGGGCCGCAAGACCAAGGCCTTCCTCGACCTCCAGCACGACGTGACGACCGAGGATGTGCGCCAGGCGGCGCGCGAGGGCTATGCCTCGGTCGAGCACATGAAGCGCTACACCACGCTCGGCATGGCGACAGACCAGGGCAAGACGGGCGGTGTCCAGGGCCTGGGCGTGCTGGCCGAGGCGCTCGGCCGCGGCATTCCCGAGACGGGGATCACGACCTTCCGCCCGCCCTATACCCCCGTGCCCATCGCGGCGCTGGCGGGGCGGACGCGGGGCGCGCACTGGCACTCGACGCGGCTGACGCCCATGCACGACGCGCTGGCGGCCGAGGGCGCGCGCTTCACCGATGCCGGCCTCTGGAAGCGCGGCTGGTTCTTCCCCGTGGGCGCCGAGGACATCGGGGCGGCCTATGTCCGCGAGGCGAAGATGGTGCGCGAGACCTGCGGGATCGTCGACGTCTCGACGCTGGGCAAGATCGACGTGCAGGGCCCCGACGCGGCCGAGTTCCTGAACCGCGTCTACGTGAACGGTTTCGCCAAGCTGGCGGTCGGCAAGTGCCGCTACGGCGTGATGCTGCGCGACGACGGCATCGTGCTGGACGATGGCGTCAGCTGGCGCATCGCCGAGGACCACTACTGGATGACGACCACGACGGCCGAGGCCGCCAAGGTCATGCACTGGCTCGACTATCTGCTCGCCTGGCGCTGGCCTGGGCTGCGCGTGAGCGTGGCGTCCTCGACCGACCGGTGGGCGGGCGTCGCGGTCGCGGGGCCGCGCGCGCGGGCCGCGATCGGCCGGGTACTGGCCGAGGGTGACGTCTCGGGCGAGGCGCTGGGGTTCATGGGGCTCCAGCACGGCCGGCTCGCGGTCGAGGGCGGCACGGTGCCGGTGCGCATCGGGCGCGTCAGCTTCTCGGGCGAACTGGCCTTCGAACTGCACTGCGCGGCCGGCTGGGGCGAGGCGATGTGGCGCGCGCTGTCCGACGCCGTCCGGGCCGAGGGGGGCGCGCCCTACGGGCTCGAGGCGCTGGGCACGCTCCGCATCGAGAAGGGGCACGTCACGGCTGCCGAACTGGACGGGCGCACGACGCTGTCGGATGCCGGCCTCGGCAAGATGGCGTCGAGCAAGAAGGCCTTCATCGGCCAGGCGCTGATGGCGCGCGAGGGGCTGGTCGAGGCCGACCGGCCGCAGCTGGTCCACGTGGTGCCCATCGAGGGGGCCGAGCGGTTCTCGGGCGGCGCGGTGCTGGTCGACCCTGCCGCGCCCGGCGGTGTCGGCGGGCGCGAGGGGCATGGCATCGGCTGGATCACCGGCGTGACCGAGAGCCCGGAGTTCGGCGGCTGGCTCGGCATCGGCTTTGCCGAGGGTGGTGCAGCGGCCTGGGCAGGCCGCGAGATCGAGGTGGCCGAGCCGGCGCGCGACACGACGAAGGGCCCCGGCCGGCGCGTGCGCGCGCGGATCGAGAGCGCCCACCGGCTCGACCCCAAGGGAGCGCGGATGCATGCCTGACGACAGCGCCTTCACCGGCCTCGCCGATCCCGGCGCGCCGCCGCCGCTCT
>JBCBPG010000854.1:0-2106 GCA_039820865.1 Pseudomonadota bacterium | reverse complement strand
GCGTCGTTCCGGACCCAACGGCAGATCGTTGGCACCCGACAACCGTCATTCGAGCGCGTATCATGCCTGCCGCTTCGTTCCCGTGCCGCCCGTGTCCGGACCTCGGCCTGGGCTTCCTGCTCGCCTCCACCTCGATCGTCGCGCTGCTGGTACCGATGCCGGCCAGCGGGCAGACGGTGACCTGCACCTTCGTGCTGGATGTCGACGGCAATGCCGAGCCGACCAGCGACTTCGAGGCCATCCTCGAGGGGCCCCCGGCGATCGCGATGGGCGGCGGGGCGACGATCACCGTCCTGGACGCCACGCTCGCCAACACCGCCGACGAGACGGGCTCGGCGATCCTGGCGGATCTCGGGAGCGAGACCCTGCAGGGTCTCGCGGACTTCCTGATCGACCAGGGCATCGATGCGATGGTGGTCATCGACGAGTTCGGCGACGAGGAACTGATCGTGCCGGAGGGCGAGGAACTGGCCGCGTCGCTCGTTCTGCTCAGCGTTCTCGACACGGCCGTGGGCTAGGTCGTCACGCTCGGCGCCGGTGGCGCCAGCACGCTGACGCTTGGCGACGGTCTCGGCTTCGACAGGGCCGACGGCACGGTGATCGGCCTGGTGTCGCGTGGTGTCCGGACCGAAGCCGGGGGGAGACGACCGTCAACCTGCTCGACGGCTTCGGACGCGCGCGAGATGACGATCGCGGCGCTGGGCGACGCTGCGTCCGGTATCGTGGTCTCCACGGGCGCGGAGGCGACCTGCACGTCGGAGGTGGTGATCCCGGACACGCGGATCAGCGTGTCCGGTGACAGCGCGACCGGACGGGATGTCGCGCCCGGCGTGTCCGGCGACCCCGGCTCCAGCGCCCGTGTCGCCCTCTCGGACGTGTCGGTCGTGTCCACGGGCACCGGCAGCGTCGGCGTTCGCGTCGCGCCCCTGTTCGACGACGGAAGCCTCGACACGGTGCTCGACCTTGGCACAGCCCCATGGGGGCCGATGCCAACGCCATCGATCTGGGCGCCGTCTCCTCGCTGGCCTTCGCGGGCGCCATCGTGACCGTGAGTGACGGGGCCAACGGTGTGCTGCCGGGTACCGGGGCCGAGGGCCTTGTCGACTTCCAGGGCAGTCCCGTGGCGAACCCGGCGACCAGCTTCGACCTCGCGGGCACGATCATGACCGGGGGGGACGAGGCCAGCGGCATCTGGGCCGACGGCGTGGCGACGATCGTGCAGTCGGGTGCGATCGCGACCGCCGGTGAGCGGGCCCATGGCATCGGCGGCGCCGGGACCGATTTCGACATCACCGTCACCGGGACAGGCACCATCGACACCACGCTGGCCATCGCCGGCACGCTGGGCGGTCTCGGCCCCGAGGGGCTGGCCGCCAGTCTCCAGGCCGGCGACGACACTGTCGTCGTCCTGCCGACCGCCGTGATCGACGCCGTGATCGACGCCGTGATCGACGGCTTGATCGACATGGGGGCCGACGGCCGGGACAGGCCGGCCTTCGATGGCGGCGCAGGCACCACCGGCACCGTCGCGCTGGTGACCAAGACCGCCGGCCTCGCCGTGGGCGTCGAGGCGATCGAGAAGCACGGCGCCGGGCCCTGGGTCCTCGGCGGCATCGACGTGCCTGCCGAGATCGACGTCGCACCGGGACTGGTGGTCGAGGGGACGTCGGTCGTGGCGGCGGACGTCGCGAGCTTCGTCCTGGTCAACGGCCCGGGCGGGCGGGGCGAGGGTGACGGCGGCATCGGCACCTTCACCAACCAGGGGGTGTCCGCCCCGGGCGGCGCCGGTGCCGCGGCGGCCTTCACGATCGCCGCGCACCTGTTCCTGGCCCCCGGCAGCACGCTGGAGATCGATATCCTGGGCGACGGCGGCTCGGACGTGATCACCGTGGTCGGCGATGTCACGCTGGGCGGTACGCTGGGCGGTACGCTGGGCGGTACGCTGGGCGGCACGCTGGCGGTGAATGCGGTCGATTTCCCCACCGGCTTCCCACCGACGCAGGACGACACGATCCTCACCTCGCCCGAGAGCGTCTTGGGCGGGTTCGACGAGGTGACCGACACGCTGCCCGACCTGAACGTCGAGGTGACGGTGAACGACCCCGT
>JBCBPG010000853.1:0-2108 GCA_039820865.1 Pseudomonadota bacterium | reverse complement strand
CGCTCTAGAGCGCTTGCCGACCTGACTGCGTCAGGTCTCGCGCTCCAGGTTGTTTTGTTTGCCGCATTTTCTTGTCGCCAGACTGAGTCAGTCTGGCTGGAAAATGCTCTAGAGGCCCTTGATCTGGCCGCCGTCGACGCGGATCTGGCTGCCGGTGATGAAGGCGGCGGGGGCCGAGCAGAGGAAGGCGGCGGTGGCGGCGAACTCGGCCGGGGTGCCGTAGCGGCCGGCGGGGATCTGGGCCTTGGCGGCGGCGCGGATCTCCTCGAGCGACTTGCCGGTGCGGCTGGCCGCCGCCTCGTCGATCTGGTCGACGCGGGTGGTGTGGATGCGGCCGGGCAGGATCATGTTCACCGTCACGCCCTGGCCGGCGAGGTCGTTGGAGAGCGACTTGGACCAGCCGGCCAGCGTGCCGCGGATCGCGTTCGAGAGGCCGAGATTGGGGATCGGCTGGACCACGCCCGAGGAGCCGACGGTGAGGATCCGGCCCCAGCCGCGTGTCGCCATCGCAGGCGCGAAGCGGTGGGCGATCTCGATCAGGCGGAGCGCCATCACCTCCCACTGGGTCTTCATCACGGCGAGATCGGCGTCGATCATGCGTCCGGGCGGCGGGCCGCCGGAGTTGAGCACCAGGATGTCGACCTGGCCGATGGTGTCGGGCACGGCGGCGGCCAGCGTCTCGGGCGCGCCGGGGTCGGCGAGGTCGCAGATCACCGTGTGGACGGTGCCGCCGGCGGCGCGGATGGCCGCGGCGACCTCGGCCAGCGCGTCCGCAGAGCGGCCGGCGAGGAGGACATGGGCACCCTCGTCCGCCAGTGCCTCGGCGATGGCGCGGCCGAGACCGCGGGTGGCGGCGAGGACCAGCGCCCCCTTGCGCGCGATGCCGAGGTCCATCAGCCGATCTCCTTCAGGCGGCGCTCGAGGCGGGTCATGAGGCGGGTGACGTCGTCGTGGTCCTTCGGCGTGAGCCTCGGCGCGGGGGCGCGGAGGGCGGCCGAGGCGATGGCGCCGCGGCGGCGGAGCACCTCCTTGCGCACGGCAAGCCCGATGCCCGGCTGCTGCTCGTAGCGGACCATGGGCAGGTGGGCGTCGAAGATGTCGTGCGCGCGCTCGGGGTTCTCGGCATGGCCCGCGCAGACCTGGACCAGCATCTCGGGATAGGCATAGCCGGTCATCGCGCCGTCGGCGCCGCGGTCCATCTCCTCGACGAGGAAGAGGGCGGAGTTGCCGCAGAGGATGGAGAGGCGGGGCGTATCGGTCCCCTCGCCCGAGCGGGCGCGGATGGCGGCGAGCTTGTTGAGCCCGGGCCAGTCCTCGTGCTTGAGCATGACGATCTGCGGGTGCTCGGCGGTGAGGCTGAGGACGGTGTCGGCCGAGATCCTGACGCCGGTCAGCTGCGGGTAGTCCTGCAGGCAGACGGGGATGTCCGGGCCGAGCGCGGCGCAGACGGCGGCGTAGTAGCCGGCGACGCGGTCCTCGGGCGCCATGCCGGCGGGGGGCGCGACCATCACGCCCGCGGCCCCGGCGGCCATGACCTCGTGCGCGAGGCGGCGCATCGGGTCGAGCCCGCCGCCCGAGACGCCGACGATCACTGGCATGGCGGCGCGGGCGATCATGCGTCGGGCGAGCGTGAGGCTCTCGTCGGGGGTGAGCTTGGGTGCCTCGCCCATGACGCCGAGGATGGTCATGCCGTTCACGCCGCAGCCCCGGTAGAAGTCGACCAGCCGGTCGGCGCTGTCGAGATCGAGGCTGCCGTCCTCGGCGAAGGGCGTGGCGGCGATGATGTAGACGCCGGCAGACTGCCGGTCGATGAACGCGGTCATGGGGGCCTCGGGGCTGGCGGCGGGACGGCGGGTCGGCGGGTTGGCGGGTTGGCGGGACCCTAGACCGGCCGCCGAGCCAGGGTCCAGCCTGGGCGCCGGCCTGGCGGAATCGCGGCTGGTCGCCGCGATGCTGGCTGCGGGGTCTCGTGCGGCCGCGTCGGCGCGAGATGCCGTGCGGGGCGCGGGATCAACCGTCGGACAGGGGAAGGGGACGCTCGCCGCTGGGCAGTCCCCTTTGATGGGATCAAAGGGGACGTCGCAAGCCTGGGCGAAGACCGGGCCGCG
>JBCBPG010000852.1:0-2112 GCA_039820865.1 Pseudomonadota bacterium | reverse complement strand
GCACGTTGCGTCCGAGGAAGCTGACGACCTTGCCGAAGGTCCGCCGGTCGGCCTCCTTCAGCTTGCGCTCCGCCGCGATCAGCGCCGGCGCCACATGCCGCTCGACGATGTCCTCCGCCGCCCGGCGCAGATCGGCCGGATCCGCCTCCTCCCCCGCCTTCTTGTCGAGCAGGTCCGTCAGCTGGATCATCGCGATCCGGAACCCCGCCAGATCGTCCTCGAGGCCCTGGCGGATCTCCATGACGGCCGCGAGATCGGGCGCGCGGAAGTCGGGCACGGCCATGCGGATCGCCGCTTCGGCCAGGATCGCGGCACGCCGGCGCGTGGTCGTCTCCTCGAACCGTGTCGCGATCTCGATCGGCACCAGGAGCCGCGGATTGGTCTCGGCCAGATAGCCGAGCGCACCGTCGATCGCGAGGGAGGCGATCTCGGCGGCCATCTGATCGTCGATCAGGCGGGTGCCGTTGCGATGGAAGGTCGAGAAGGTGTCGATGATCTCGGGCGACAGGCTCACGGTGGAGGTCCGAAGCCGGTTGCCGTAGCTGCGCAGCGTGTCCTCGATCCGGTCGTCTTCCCAGCCATCGCGATGGGCCAGTTGCAGGATCGCGCGGCAGAGGGTGAGGTAGCCCAGTATCAGCGTCGCCTCGCCCGAGCCGAAGCCTATGGCGTCGATCCCGGTCATCTGGTCCCAGAGCTCGGGCGACGTGAAGAAGTTCGCCTCGCCAGTGTCGAGGAGCCGCGACGGATCCATCGCGACGCCGCCCGATCGGCCGAAGTCCCGGATCCGCACCTCGTCGCAGAAGAGGAGGGGCACCTGGATCTCCTCCGGCCGGATGGGCCGGAGGGAGACGATGTCGGCGCGCCACGGGACGATGCTCATGACGCGCCTTGTAGCACGGGCTCAGCCGAACAGGACCTCCGGCAGCCAGGTGGCGAGGCCGGGGAAGATCCAGACGAGGGTGATGGCGCCGATCTGGATCAGCACGAAGGGCACGACGCCGCGGTAGATGTCGATCGTGCGGACCTCGGGCGGGGCGACGCCGCGCAGGTAGAAGAGGGCGAAGCCGAAGGGCGGTGTCAGGAACGAGGTCTGCAGGTTGATCGCCATCATGATCGCCACCCAGACCGGGTCGAGACCCAGCAGGAACAGCGTCGGCGCCGTCAGCGGGATCACCACGAAGACGATCTCGAGGAAGTCGAGGAAGAAGCCGAGCACGAACATCAGCAGCATCACCGCCACCATCGCGCCCGTCGCACCCCCCGGCATGGCCGAGAGCATCTCGTGCACCGTCTCCTCGCCGCCGAGGCCGCGGAAGGTCAGGTTGAAGAGCTGCGCGCCGATCAGGATGACGAAGACCATGCAGGTGACCTTGGTGGTCGACTGCATCACGTCCGTCAGCACCGAGCGGCCGTTGCCGGCATCGACCTTGGCAAAGCAGCGCCAGAGGCTGACGCCGATCCCCCAGGCCGCCGTCAGCAGCAGCCCCGCGGCGATGTAGAAGACCACCGTCTCGGTCGGCGTGAAGACGTCCTTGGTCAGCCGCAGGTCGTAGAGCGAGCTGATCACCAGCACCGCCACGATCGCGACGACCGCCAGCAACATGGGCCAGGGCCGGCTCTCGTCGAAGCGCTCGCCGGCGAGCAGGATCGCGCCCACCGCACCCACGGCCGCCGCCTCGGTCGGCGTGGCCACACCCGCGAGGATCGAGCCCAGGACGGCCACGATCAGGAAGATCGGCGGGATCAGGACGCGCAGCACCTGCATCGCCGTGACCCGCTCCTCGAGCGGCACGAAGATCGGCGGCACCTTGTGCGGGCGCGTGACCGCCGTGAACATCAGGTAGGCCATGTAGAGGCCGACGAGCATCAGGCCGGGGATCAGGGCGCCGGCGAAGAGATCGCCGACCGAGACCGGCTCGATCGCTTCGGGCACGAAGCTGAAATCGCCCGCGGCCCAGGCCTCCTGCTGCTTCTCGGAGTTAATCTGCTGGCGCGCGGTCTGGTACTCGGACCCCACCGTGTCGCCCAGGATCACCAGCACGATCGACGGCGGGATGATCTGGCCGAGCGTGCCCGAGGCCGCGATCGACCCGCAGGCGAGCCCCTTGTCGT
>JBCBPG010000851.1:0-2112 GCA_039820865.1 Pseudomonadota bacterium | reverse complement strand
GTGATCCGGCCGTCCTACGTCCTCGGCGGGCGCGCGATGGAGATCGTCCGGTCCGAGGCCGAGCTTGCGCGCTACATCCGCGACGCCGTCGTCGTCTCGGGCGAGAGCCCGGTGCTGCTCGACAGCTACCTCGCCGGCGCGGTGGAGGTGGATGTCGACGCGCTGGCCGATGGCGACACCGTCCACGTGGCCGGCATCATGGAGCATATCGAGGAGGCCGGCGTGCATTCGGGCGACAGCGCCTGCGTCCTGCCGCCTCACACGCTGTCGCGCGAGACCATCGAGGAACTCGGCCGCCAGACCGAGGCCATGGCCGACGGTCTGGGCGTGCGTGGGCTGATGAACGTGCAGTTCGCGATCAAGGACGGCGCGATCTACGTGCTGGAGGTCAACCCCCGCGCCTCGCGCACCGTGCCCTTCGTCGCCAAGGCGACCGGCGTGCCCGTCGCCGCCGTCGCCGCGCGCATCATGGCGGGCGCCCGCCTCGCCGACTTCACGCTGGCCGACCCGATGGTGCCCCATGTCGCGGTCAAGGAGGCGGTCCTGCCCTTCGCCCGTTTCCCCGGCGTCGACACCATCCTCGGCCCCGAGATGCGCTCGACCGGCGAGGTGATGGGCCTCGACCGCTCGTTCCCGCGCGCCTTCCTCAAGTCCCAGCTCGGCGCAGGCGCCCCCCTGCCCGCCTCGGGCACGGTCTTCGTCTCGGTGCGCGACGCCGACAAGGACGCGGCGCTGCGCACGGCGCAGATCCTCCAGAAGCTCGGCTTCGACCTCATCGCCACCGACGGCACGCGCCAGTTCCTGGCCGACAACGGCGTCGCGGTCGAGCGCGTGAACAAGGTCTACCAGGGCCGCCCGCACATCGTGGACCGCATGAAGAACGGCGACGTCACGCTGGTGATCAACACCACCGAGGGCGCGCAGTCGGTGAAGGACAGCTTCGACATCCGCGCCACGGCACTGGGGATGAAGATCAGCTACTACACCACCGCCGCCGGCGCGCTGGCTGCCGCCCAGGCGATCGAGGCCATGGCCGAGGGCGATCTCGACGTCATGGCGCTGCAGGCCTACGCCCAGCCGGGTCCGGCCGCCACGCACTGAGACGGCGGTTACGAACGGTGCATCCTTGCGGCGGCGACGGGGCAATCTCGCCCGATCCGCCCGCAAAGCGCCCCGTAACCACCCCCGCCATGCCCGACGCGCGCCATTCGGGGCAGCGATGGTGCAAGGGTTGGAGGCGCGTACGCAGAGGGCTCGCAATGTCGATCATGTACAGGCTGTTCTTCCGCTCGCGCATGGGCGTGGGCTACTACGACGAGGTACGCTTCGGCACCGTCCGCCGCGGGGCCGAGCGCTATGCCCCGGCGCTCGTCCCGGCCTATCGCCGCGCCTGAACGCCCCCCTGTAACGTCCTGCCGCACCGCCCCTCCTCCCGGACGCGCGGCCTCCGTCCAGCCCCGGCACGGCAACCGGCGGGCAGCCCCTCAGCCCCTCGCCCGGGATGCGCCCGGAAGACCGCCACGCCACGCCAAACCGACCGCGCGCGGCCGAACCGCCGGGCCAGCATGCTCGCGGATTCTACGAAATGGTCAGACAGTGACGTCCAGGCTGACGCGGGTTGGGCCGGGCCCTGCGGCGCCCCCGCGCAAACGCCGCGCCAGGCCTGGCGCCGCCAGGAGATGCGCGGAACGGGCCTGCCATCTCGGTGGTGCCGATTCGGCGATGGCACCGGGGCGAGATGCCCTGTGGGCCCGGGGCGACCCGCCCTGTGGGCTCGGATGCCGCCGCCACGGCGCTAGCCGTCCCGGTTTCACTCGCCCCTGCCGTGTGCTGCATCAGCCGGGGACCATGCGTCTCGGCTTGGGCTAGGATCGTGGACCGGACGGAAACACGCCTTCATCCAGCCCGATTCACCGGTCAAAACTGCCTGCGTGTTGTACGTGACCCATCGGTTTACGGAGTGTAGCGATGCGTGAGATCCTTGGCCTCGTGAGCCGCCAGCCCACCGTGTCCCCGACCGGCATCGCCTATTACCGTCCCCGCGGTCTGGCAGACATGCTGCGCGAGATCATGCAGCCTGTCCCAGGCACCCCGGCGCTCCGACGCCGCCGC
>JBCBPG010000850.1:0-2119 GCA_039820865.1 Pseudomonadota bacterium | reverse complement strand
GGTCAGGAGGTTGGTGACCTCGGGCGTGCAGACGAGGCGCGCGCCGCTGGCCGCGGCCTGGCGCACCAGGTCGAGCGTGACGGGCAGGTTGGCGGCCGGGTCGTCCGAGACCGAGAGCTGGACGAGGGCTGCGCGGAGCGTGTCGGCCGCCATGGTCCCGCCTCAGGCCGCCTGGGCGAGGAGGGCGTCGAGCTTGCCCGCCTGTTCCAGCGCATAGAGCTCGTCGCAGCCGCCGACATGGGTGTCGCCGATGAAGATCTGCGGCACGGTGTGGCGGCCGGCGCGCTCCATCATGCGCGCCTTCTCGGCCCGGTCGCCCATGACGTCGATCTCGGTGAAGGCGGCGCCCTTCTGGGTGAGGAGCCGCTTGGCCATCATGCAGTAAGGGCAGATCGGCGTAGTGTAGATCTCGACGGTCATGGCCTGTCCTCCGGATGCGGGCGCGGCGCCGTTGGCGCCTGGTCGTCGCCCGTCCCTGCCGCCGCGGTCGCGCTGAGGTAGTGCGGGTCGCCGACGGGTACCAGAGCGATCACGACCGCGTAAACCGCTGTTGCGCCTGCCGCGCGGGCGGCCCGCGCCGTGGCATCGAGCGTCGCGCCGGAGGTCATCACGTCGTCGACGAGCAGGACGGAGCGGCCGTCCAGGGCGCCCGCGCGGCGGGGGTGGATCGCGCCCTCGAGGTTGGCGCGGCGGGCGGGGCCGTCGCGGCCGCCCTGGCTGGGCGTGGCGCGGGCGCGGACGAGGGCTCCGGGGTGGAAGACGCGGGGCTGCCCGGACCGGCGCGCGAGGGCGCGGGCAAGCTCGGCCGACTGGTTGAAGCGCCTGGAGAGGCGGCGGCGCCAGTGCAGCGGCACCGGCACGATGGCGTCGGCGCGGTCGAGGTGGGGGCCCGCCGCGCGGACGAGCCAGTCGGCGAGCATGGGCACGGTGTCGAGCCGGTCGCCGTGCTTGAGCGCAAGGACAAGGCGGCGCGCGGCGCCGGCATAGAGGGTCGCGGCGCGCGCGGCCTCGAAGGCGGGCGGGTCGGCGAGGCAGGCGGTGCAGGTGAGGTCGGCGACGCCCGCGCCCGCCGGGAGCGAGGGCTCGGGGCGGCCACAGCGGCTGCAGACGGGGCCGGTGACAAAGCGGCAGTCGGCAAAACAGGCGGGGCAGAGCGCGTAGGTCGACAGGGTCTCGGCCCCGCAGGCCGGGCATTGCGGCGGGAAGAGGAGCGCGGCGAGCGTGGCCAGAGGGCCAGGTCCGGCCGGTCGGAGGGTCGGGTGGAGGGTGGGGTGGGGCGCGGCCAGCGGATGCGGCGGTGCCGACCAGGCGGCGCGGCCGGGCGCCCGATGCGGTTCGCCGGGCGCCGGCGCCGGCGCCGGACCTGCCGGACTTGCCGGACTGGCCGGACGGGGGATCCGCGGCGCTCCCGCATCCCCGGCCGAGGGCTGCTGGCCTGGCGCCATGCCGCGCGATGGGGGGAGGGGTGACGCTGGCGCCCCGGTCGGCCGGGTCGGGGCGTGCTGCCCCGCGGGCCGGGTCGGTGGGGGGGCGGTGGTGTCCGTCATGCGGCCTCCTCCCGCGCGCGTCCGGCGACGCGCTGTCGCCGGGGGTGCATGGCGCGCGTGCCTCAGCCTATCCTCGTCGCCATGGTGGACAGTGACACTTCGCAATCCCGGCTGTTCGATGCGGCGGCGCTGGCGGCGCGGCGGCGGCGGGCCATCCGGCTCGGCTATGTCGGCGGGGCCGACTTTCTCGTGCGCGAGGCGGCGTTGCGGGTGGCCGAGCGGCTGGCCGACGTCAACCGCCGCTTCGAGCGCGCGGTGCTGGCGGGCACGGGGGCGGGCGCGGGGGCGCTGGCGCTGGCGCCGCCGCTGGCGCCCCAGGGCGCGGGCCTGGCGATGACCGACCCCTCGGCGGCGATGCTGGCGGCGGCGCGTGGCGCGCTGCCCGCCGCCGAGGCGCTGGACTGGGATGGCGAGACGCTGCCGTTCCGGCGGGGCGAGGCGGATCTCGCGCTCTCGCTTGGCGTCATGCACTGGCTGGAGGACCCGGTGGGCCATCTCGTGCAGCTCCGCCTGGCGCTTGCCCCCGACGGACTGGCGATCGTGGTCTTCGCGGGGGGCGCGACGCTGGCGGC
>JBCBPG010000849.1:0-2125 GCA_039820865.1 Pseudomonadota bacterium | reverse complement strand
GAGATCCCGGACGACTATCTCGACGGGCTGAAGGCGGCGGCGGAGACCGAGGACGGGGAGCTGGCGACCTTCGTGCTGCAGGCGATGCTGGAGAACTACGAGGCGGCCAAGGAGGACCGGCGCGCGATGTGCGGCGATACGGGCGTGCCGCGCTGGTTCGTCAAGATGGGCAACGAGGCGCGGGTCGAGGGGGGGATGTGCGCGCTGGAGACCGCGCTGCGGCGCGCGACGGCGACCGCGACCAACGGCGTGCCGCTGCGACCCAACCGCGTGCACCCGCTCTGGCGCACCGATCATGACAACAATGTCGGCATCGGCGCGCCGGAGATCGAGTACGGCTTCGAGCCGGAGGGCGACTGGCTCGACCTCGTCACCGTGCACAAGGGCGGGCTCTTCGGGACGGACTATCGCATGCTGTTCCCCTCGGACGGGATCGAGGGGATCAAGCGCTTCTACCTCGACAGCCTGGTGGCCTTCGGCAAGCGGGGGCTGGCCTGCCAGCCGGCGATCATCGGCATCGGGCTCGGCGGCTCCAAGGACACCTGCATGGTGCTGGGCAAGCGGGCGGCCTGCCTGCGCACCGTCGGCAGCCGGAACTCGGATCCGCGGATCGCGGCGCTGGAGGAGGAGTTCAAGGAGCTCGGCAACTCGATCGGCATGGGCGCGATGGGCTTTGTCGGCAAGCACATGGTGATCGACGCGCATATCGAGGTCGGCTACTGCCACACGGGGGGCATGCAGATGTCGGTACACGCCTTCTGCCTGTCCTCACGCCGGGCGGTGGCGCGGATCTGGCCGGACGGCCGGGTCGAGGAGCGCACCGATCCCGACTGGTTCACCCCCTACCAGCGCCGCGACACGGTCGACTGGCAGCCCCGCGCCGGGGCCGCGGAGTGAGCGCGAGGTCAGCGGTCTCGCGGCTGGTCGCCGCGAGGAGACTTGCGGGGTCTCCAGGTGGCCGGCCACGGGACCGCGTGCCCGCCGGGTGCGTGGAACGCAGCGTTGAAGGGGACGCTCGCCGCTGGGCAGCCCCTTTGAATGGCTTCAAAGGGGCGGCGGGCAGCGTCTGCGAAGACCGGGGCGCGTCAAGGACACGCCCTTCGGGTCGCCTGCGGCGATCCTTGACCCGCCCCGGTCTTCGCGGGTGTCCGCAGGGGAGGGACGGTGATGCCGCGTGAGGTGAGGCTTTCGACGACGCCTTCGGCCGAGGCGGTCGCGGAGCTGCGGCTCGGCGACATCGTCTATCTCGACGGGCTGATGTATACGGCGCGCGAGGGGGTCTACATGCGCGCGCTCGAGGAGCGGGCCAACATCCCCATGGCGCTGCCGTCCGAGAGCGCGGCCAACTTCCACTGCTCGCCCGCCGCCTCGATCCGGCCCGACGGCTCGTTCCACATGGGCGCCGTCACCGCCACCGCCTCGTTCCGCTTTGCCAAGTGGCTGCCGGAGTGGATGGCCAAGACCGGCGCGCGGCTGATCGTCGGCAAGGGCGGCATGTCGTCGAGGGACTATCGCGACTACTTCCTGCCGAACGGCGCGGTCTACCTGTCGACCGTCGGCTATGGCACCGGGGCGCTCCTGGGGCGGGGCGTCGAGAACGTCGAGGCGGTGCACTGGCGCGAGGAACTGGGCCTTGCCCAGGCGATGTGGGTGCTGCGCTGCAACCGGATGGGGCCGTTCATCGTCGCCTCGGACCCGAAGACGGGCGACTGCCTGTTCGAACGGGAGAACGCCAAGATCGCCGGCAACCTCGAGCGCGTCTACGAGGGCACGCGCCCGGCCGTGCTCAAGCGCTATGGCGAGACCGACGACCGCTCGGACGAGCTGATCGGCTGACGCAGAGCCGCGGCTGGCCTCCTGCAGGGCGGCGCCCGAAGGACGCGGGCGCGCTCTTCGCGCGAGCACGTCCGGCGCGACGGGAGCGGCAAAGACTCCCCTTGCAGGCGATCTGCGCTCTGCTACCGTCACAGCCTTGTTGCACTGCGGCACGATGGACCGTTGCACGAACCTGCGTCGGGATCGCCCTGTCCTGGCGCCGGGCCTGACCGGACGCCGGCGCGATCCCGCGCCGATCGGGCTGACACGACGGAACACAAGACGGAACACAAGATGGAACACCGGGCCG
>JBCBPG010000848.1:0-2126 GCA_039820865.1 Pseudomonadota bacterium | reverse complement strand
CTACGAGCCCGTGACCACCCGCTCGCTCCACTACCTCCCCGACGCCGGCTTCAGCGAGGCCGTCGCCGCCTATCTCGACCAGGAACGCCGCGCCGTCGCCCGCGAGAACGAGGCGCTGGCCGAGATGACACCGTTCAGGAAATCGGGCTGACGAGGCCATCGATGCCAAGGGCGACCAGGATGGCGACGATCCCGATGAGGGTGACCGGCGCCTCGTTCAGGTTCGAGTAGGGGACGAGGTTCGCGTTCGGTCGCGTCAGCTGCAGCCCGGCACGCAGCAGCGTTCCCACCAGCGGGACGACGATCTGCACGATCGTCACCGCCATGAAGCCAAGGATGGCGCCGATCGTCCCCGGCGCCTCGACAAGGCCGACCACAGCGCGCCTCCCCTGCTCGACGGTCACGGGCATCCCGGCGCGTTGACGATGGCCAGCCGGCGAACGGTGGCGTCCGGGGCAGCGGCAGTCAGACGCCTTGCGGCCGGGCGCCCGCCGTCAACGACGCCACGCCGCCGCGGTACCAGCCGCCCCCCGCAAAGGCATGCAGCGACCCGCCACGCGCGATCACCGTCGTCGCCGTCATCGGCGGGCCGTCTTCGAGGTCGAGGGTGACATCGGCGACCGGCTCGGCGCGGTCACCCGTCAGGCGGGCGAGGTGATAGCGCTCGGCCGGCTCGCCGTACTGGGGGCCGAAGAGGACATGCTCGCCCGCGACGGCGATGACGCTTGAGCCCTGCATCGCGGTCTCCCAGTGGCGCATGGCAAAGCCCGCACCGACGCGCGTGAGGGCGAAATCGGCATAGGCAAAGGCCCAGACGGCCGAGCCTGTCACGTTCATCGCGTAACAGGCGTCGATCACCGGCCCGCCCGCCTGCGGATAGCGCCAGAGCGCCTGGCCCGCATGGTCGAGGCAGACCAGCCCGTGGGCCGAGAGGGCGGCGGCATAGTCGCCCCGCGCCCCGGCCTCGGCCAGCGCCGCGCCCGAGACCCCCTCGTCCAGGTACGACACCCAGAGCCGGCCGAGCGCATCGGCCGCGAGCCCCCCGATGGCATGGCCGAGCCGGAGCGCCACGCGCGTCCCCAGCCTCGGGTCGAACAGCACGGCATTGGCGCCCGCGGTGCCGCCATACCGGCGATGCTCACCCAGCGCCATGCGCCGCCCGGCCAGCAGCAGCCGCCCGTCCGGCAGCCGGTCGATCAGCGGCTGGTCGAGATGGACGCCGTCGACATAGTGCCAGCGCGTCGTCCTTGGGCCGATCAGCGCGATCCGCCAGGCATGGCCGTCGCGCTGCACCGGCGCGGGCGTGTCGGCCCAGACCGCGTCGGCGCCCGCGGGCTCGACCGATAGGACCAGCGCCTCACCCCGCTCGGTCACCGCGACGGCGGCCTCGACGAAGCCGTCGCCGGGCGGCGGCAGCCGGCGGACCGGCGCCAGGGTCAGCACCCGCGGGGGCGTGAGCGGCAGCACGCTCAGTCAAAGGGGAGGGGCGCGCCCAGGTCCTTGGGCGGGATCGAGCGGGCGAAGTCCACGATCGCCTCGATATCGGCCTCGGTCACCTCGACGGGATGGATCGCCGGCGGGCGCAGCGGATCGAAGGGCGGCGTGACGCCCTCGACCTGGGTGAAGGCGCCGTGCGGGCGAAGGGCGTAGAAGGTGCGGAACCGCCGCTCCCAGTCCTCGATCGTGCGCATCGCGGCGAAGGAGGGGGTCGAGCCGATGCCGCCCATGCGGTTGCGCTCGCTCACGACATGGCAGCGCCCGCAGGCGAAGGTCGCGAGCTTTTCGCCGGCCGACATCTCCTCGGCACGGGGCGCGGTGGCGGGCAGGGTCGCCGCCGCCAGGGTCGCGAGCGCGAGGGTCAGGCAGGCACGCATGGTCATGGCCGAGACGCTGCTCGGCCAGATCTGACCCGCACGGCGGGGGCGGCGGGCGCGGTTCGGGCCGCGCCCATCGCCCGGTTGCGGCGTGCGGCCCGCCGGCCTAGCGTCTGGCCATGACCATGCGTGCCTGCCTGACCCTCGCGCTCGCGACCCTGGCGGCGGCGACCCTGCCCGCCACCGCGCCCCGTGCCGAGGAGATGTCGGCCGGCGAAAAACTCGCGACCTTCGCCTGCGGGCGCTGCCATG
>JBCBPG010000847.1:0-2141 GCA_039820865.1 Pseudomonadota bacterium | reverse complement strand
GCGAGGTGGCGCCAGAGCTGGCGCTGGTCGGCCGGCTGGCGGGGCGGGGGCGAGCAGACGAATTTCGCGGCCTCGCGGGCGGGCCGGTCGAGATCGGCCTCGGTCAGCGCGAGGTACTGCGTGCAGGTCTCGCCCCAGACGCGGGCGCCGCCGGCGCGGGCCTTGGCGATGAGCGCGGCGCCCTCGGCCGTGGAGACGTGGACGATGAAGAGGGGCGCGTCGGCGAGGGCGGCGAGGTGGAGGCAGCGGCCGATCGCCTCGATCTCGGCGAGGCGGGGGTGGGAGGCCGCGTGGAAGCGGGGCTGCAGGTCGCCCGCGGCCACGAGCGTGGCGGTGCGATGCGCGATCATCGCGTGGTTCTCGGCATGCACCATGACGAGGCGGTCGTGGCGCGCGGCCTCGGCCAGGATGGCGAGCAGCGCGGCATCGTCGACGCGCACGCCGTCATAGGTGGTGAAGACCTTGAGCGCGGTGACGCCGCGGGCGAAGGCCCCGGGCAGCGCGGCGATGGTCTCGGGCTCGGCATCGGGCAGGATCAGGTGCTGGGCGTAGTCGAGGCGCGAGGACGCGGCGCGCCGGGCGTAGAGGTCGAGGCTGTCGGCCACCGTCCGGCTGCGGGTCCTGGCGGCGAAGGGGACGATGGTGGCCGTGCCGCCGAGGGCGGCGGCGTGGCTGGCCGAGGCATAGTCGTCGGCCATCATGAGGCCGGTCCCGGTCTCCTGGGCGACGTGGCAATGGGTCTCGACCCCGGCGGGGGCGACGATCAGGCCGCGGGCGTCGATGGTCTCGTCGCCGGCAAGCCCCTCGCCGATGGCGGCGATACGGCCGTCGCGGATGGCGAGATCGGCCTCGAAGACGCCCATCGGCGTGACCAGCCGTCCGCCGGCGACGACGCGTTCATACCGGGTCATCGTTCCCTCCGCCGGCCCCGGGCGGCAACGGAGCGGGGCGGGGCGCGGCTGTCAAGCACGGCGCGCGGCGGGACGGGGGGCGGGGCGGGCCAGGCGGTCTCGCGGCTGGTCGCCGCGAGGAGTCCTGCGGGGTCTCCTGGCGGGGCCGGTTTTCCCGGCGCCGCAGGGTGCGTGGAACGCACTGCCGGAGGCGCCCGCGGCCGGTCGGGCGCGCCGGTGGCGGGCGTGGTCCGGGCCGAGGTTCGGGCCAAGGTCCGGGGACAAGGTTCGGGCCAAGGTTCGGGGCCGAGGTTCGGGGACGGGCCGCCGGGTCAGGCGGCGCTGGCCTTGCGGGGCGGGCAGCAGGCGCCGAAGGCCTCGACGATGCGCGCGCCGAGCGCCTCGACGCAGGCATGGGTGCTGCCGTCCTCGGCATGGCCTTCGCGGATGGCGAGCCGCGAGAGGCCGATGGGCGGGGCGCCCTCGGCCACGGTGACGGCGCGCAGGCCCGCGCCGAGGCGGGCGGCCGGCAGGGGCGAGACGGCGAGGCCGGCGGCGACGGCGGCGGTGAGGGCGGCGCTCGAATCCGACTCGACCGCGACGCGGTAGGGGATGTCGGCGCCGTCCAGCGCCTCGAGCGTCATGCGCCGCCAGACGCAGCCCTCGGTCGAGAGCGCAAGCGGCAGGGGGCGGCGCGACCAGGTGCCGGCGCCGCGCGCCACGGACCAGGCCAGCGGCTCCTCGTGGATCAGGCGGTCGCTGTCGCGCCAGGGCACCGAGCAGCCCGGCGAGAGCACCGCGAGGTCGAGCGCGCCGCGGTCGAGCATCGGGCCGAGCGCGGAGGTCTGGTCGACCGTCAACGCAACGGTGACCTCCGGGTGGCACTCGCCGAAGCGCGCGAGGATCTCGGCCATGCGCAGCCCGCCCACGTCGTCGACCAGGCCGAGGCGGAGATGGCCCTGCAGCGGGCGCAGCGCGAAGGCCTCGCGCGCGGCGCGCTCGGCCTCGATCATGCGGCGCGCATGGGGCATCAGCCGCTCGCCGTCGGGCGTGGGGGCCATGCCGGCGCGGGTGCGGTGGAAGAGCTGGGCGCCGAGGGTTTCCTCGAGCTTTTTCAGCTGCATCGAGATCGCGGCCGGGGTGCGGCCGAGGCGGGCTGCGGCGAGCGTCACGGTCGAGGCCTCGGCGATGGCGACGAGGGCGCGCATGGCGTCGAGGTCGAGGCGGGCGGCGGGGCTGATCGCGGGTCGG
>JBCBPG010000846.1:0-2155 GCA_039820865.1 Pseudomonadota bacterium | reverse complement strand
CTCGGCCCAGCCCTGCCGGGGGCCCAGCATGCGGGCGCTCAGCAGGGTGCGCGGTCGCAGGCCACGGTCGGCGCGCCAGTAGAGCCAGCAGAGCCGCCAGATGCCCGCCGGCGTCGCCCCGTCGCCCTCGCGCTTGGCCGCGGCCGCGACGATGCCGCCGCGCCCGACCGAGCAGGGCAGCCGCCGGCCCCGGAAGCGCGCGCCCTGAACCGTCACCACCAGGTCCTCGCGCCCGGCCGTCATCGCGACCGTGGCGCCGGCGGGCCGGCGCAGGCGGGTGGGTGGGCGGGGCCGTGCCGGCCCGCCGGCGCCGGGGCCGCGCGCCGCGCCAGGGGAGCGGACATGCCCGTCGCGCCCGCCGCTGCCGTCACAGCAGATGGCCCGACTTGCGTGCCTTGGTGGCCAGGTAGCGCGCGTTCAGCGGGTTCTCGCCCACCCTCAGCGCCACCCGCTCGACCACGCGCACCCCGCAGGCGTCCATCATCGCGATCTTGCCCGGGTTGTTGGTCATCAGCCGCACCGACGAGAACCCCATCGCGACCAGCATCGCCGCACCCAGCCGGAAATCGCGCTCGTCGTCCTCGAAGCCGAGCCGGTGGTTGGCCTCGACCGTGTCCAGCCCCTCGTCCTGCAGCGCATAGGCGCGCATCTTGTTGGCGAGCCCGATGCCCCGGCCCTCCTGGTTCATGTAGAGGAGCACGCCGGCCCCTTCGGCCGCGATCTGCTCCAGCGCCGCGTTCAGCTGGGGTCCGCAGTCGCATTTCAGCGAGCCGATCACGTCGCCGGTGAAGCAGGCGGAGTGGAGCCGTGCCAGCACCGCCTCGCCCCGGTCGGGCCGGCCGATCTCGACCGCGTAATGCTCCTCGCCCCCGTCGTCGGGACGGAAGACGTGGACGCGGCCGGCCTCGGACAGGCGCAGCGGCACGCGCGCGCCCGAGACGCGGCGCATGCGGACCGCGGCCGCGGCGGCACCGGCGACCGTCGCCGCGTCCAGCACGGCCAGTCCCGCGCCCCTGGCGGCGTCGATGGCCGGCGTCGCATCGTCCCAGCGCGCGACCACCACCGCCGGCAGCAGGCGCGCCTGCTTGACCAGCGCCAGCGCCAGGCGGTGCAGCCCGGCATCGCCCTCGCGCCGCGTCGGGTAGGGGCCCTTGAGCGGCGTCGCCAGGTCGATCGACGGGTCTGCGGTCGCCCGGATCCAGGCGGTGTCGCGGGCACGGGGGCGCAGGCCGTCATCCGGCCCGTCCAGAATCACCCGCGCGAGGTCGCCGTCATAGGCCCGCGCCATCAGCGTCTCGGCCCGGCGATGGGTGAGCGCGAGGTCAAGCGTGCCCGCGCCCATGGCGGCCAGGGCGGCGAGCCGGGCGGGCGAGGCCGTCTCGGCCGCGAGCACCAGCGCCCCCGCCTGCCCGTCGGCCTCTGCATCGACCAGCGCCACCGGCGCGCCGATCCGCAGGTCGGCGCGCGCGCGGGCCACGCGCTCCTCGGGCGTCAGGGTGAGATCGGCGGGTGTGGACATCGGGGTGCCGGCTCCGGGCAGCGTCGCAGGTCAGCGTCTGTTGGCACGGGCCCGCGCGGGCCCGCGGGCGGTACATGGGCCCTCGCCCCCCCCGATGTCCATGTCGGCGCCGGAACGGGCGCGCGAACAGGCGCCCCACGGCCAGGATTGTGACGGCCCTTCACGCCGGCGGGCTGGCAACGCACATAATGGTGAGATGCCGTCGTGAAGGCGGCAAGGGCCGCCGCCACCGCCCATCTGGACCCCACGGCAGCGGTGCCGCCCACCTCGGGCAGCCCTGCCCCGCGTCGGCAGGCTCGGCCCGGCGCGGACGAAATGGCGGCAGGTCCGCGAAGTGACGGAGGATGAGATGTCGGTGCAGCGCAAGATCCTGATCGTGGATGACGACGACGACCTGCGCGACGCGTTGGCCGAGCAGCTGATGCTGGTCGACGAGTTCGATGTCTACGAGGCCTCTACCGGCGCGCAGGGCATCGAGCGTGCCAAGACCGAGATGCACGACCTCGTCATCCTCGACGTGGCCCTTGAGGACATGGACGGCCGCGAGGTCTGCCGCCAGATGCGCCGGCAGGGGGTAAAGTGTCCCGTTGTGATGCTGACCGGTCAGACGTCGGACGCCGACCAGATCCTCGGGCT
>JBCBPG010000845.1:0-2155 GCA_039820865.1 Pseudomonadota bacterium | reverse complement strand
GCTCGAGTAGCTCGAGGTGTAGGCGCCGGCGGCGTGGATCCAGACGCGGTCGCCCGCGCGGAGCGAGAGCGGCAGGGCGACGGGGCGCTTTTCGTAGAGGACGTCGGCGCTGTCGCAACTGGGCCCTGCAAGGATGCAGGGGCCGGTGCGCGCGCCGGGCGCCGGGCGGTCGTCGGCCTCGGTCTCGATGCGGTAGCGGATCGCCTCGTCGATGGTCTCGGCCAGACCCGAGAACTTGCCGATGTCGAGCCAGACCCAGCGGGCGATGTCGGTCGCGCGCTTGCGGTCGACCAGCAGCACCTCGGCCACGATCAGCCCGGCATCGCCGACGAGGCCGCGGCCGGGCTCGGCCATCACGGTGATGCCCGTGCCGAACCGCTCGGCCAGCGCCGTCATCAGTGTGCGGCCATAAGGGGCCGGGGCCTCGACCGGGTCGCCATAGTCGGCCGGGAAGCCGCCGCCGATGTTCAGCAGGGTGAGCGCGTGGCCGCGGCTCCGCGCCTCGGCCCAGACCGCGGCCGCACCGTCCAGCACCGGGCGCCACATGGCCGCCCGCGCGGTCTGGCTGCCGACATGGAACGACAGGCCGACGGGGCGCAGGCCGAGCGCCGCCGCCTGGTCCATCAGGTCCACCACCGCCTCGGGCGCCGCGCCGAACTTGCGGCTGAGCGGCCAGGCCGCCTCGCTCTCCTCGACCAGCATGCGGATGAAGACCCGGGCGCCGGGGGCGTGGGCGGCGATCTTCTCAAGCTCCTCGACCGCGTCGGCGGCGAAGAGTTCGATGCCGTGGGCATGGGCATGGGCGATGTCGGCCGCGCGCTTGACGGTGTTGCCGAAGCTGATGCGCGACGGTGCCACGCCGGTGGCGAGGCAGAGCTCGATCTCGCCGCGCGAGGCTGCGTCGAAGCCCGCGCCGAGCGCCGCCAGCCGGGCCAGCACGGCCGGATGCGGGTTCGCCTTGACGGCATAGTGGATGACCGCGCCCTCGAGACCGGCGGCGAGGGCGTCATAGGCCGCGGCCACGGCGTCGAGGTCGAGCACCAGCATGGGGCGCTCGACGCGGCGGGTGGCGAGGAACGCCCGCATGCGCGCGCTGGCATGGCGCGGCAGGGGCGTATCGGCACGGAATACGGGCGCGGCTGCGCCCGGGAGCGTGAAGGACATCGGCGTACCCCATATCCCCGGCCGCATGGCCGGAAAGAGACAAGGACGCGACCGTCGCTGCTCGTGGACCCGAAGGCCCCGGGGGCGCGTGCGTGAGCGTCGTGGCGGGCGAAATAGCGATCGAGGGGGCGCCGCGCAAGGGCCAACGTCGCGGGGCAGCCATGCAGTGGCCGCAGCCCGCGTTCAGCCCGGCTGACTGGCGGGGGGGCTGGGGCCGAGGGATCCCGCAGGATCGGCGCGACCTCGACCGGGTTGTGCAGCGACATCGCCTCGCTGCCGAGGCGTCTTCGACCGGGCGCCGGCCATCCTGAAGGCGCGACGAAGGATCAGGGAATAGACCATCCGCCAGCGCCTGCCCGACCAGAGCCGCGCCGCGTGACCTGAAGACAGAGCAGCCGGATCTTCCGGGCCGTCATGGCATCCGCCGTCCCAAGTCATCTGGCGACGGACAGCAGATGCGGGCGAGGGGATGCCGGACGGGCGCCGCATCGACACGCACGGCACCCTCCCGGTGCGGCACGGGAACGGGCCGGAGCGGGGGCCGGAGCGGGGGCCGGAGCCGGACTCGGGGCAGGGGCCGGACGGCGTCATCGTGTATGCGCCGGACGGCGCGCGGGTCGGGCGAACCGCCCTGCCGGCGCGTGGTGCCAATCCCTGCATGGGCGATCGCGCCAGCAGCCGCCTCTTCATGGCGTCCGGCCGCTCGATCTGCGCGCTCTGCGTCAATGGGCGGGATCACTGACGCCGTCAGCTTGGCGTGCGATCGGCCCATCCGGCGAAGACCTGCTCCAGCGCGACCACGACGTAGTAGAGCAGGATTCCCATCAGCGCGAGCGCGATCAGGACGGCGAACATCAGCGGATAGTCGGCGCTGATCTTGCCTGAGTCGAACAGGTGGCCGAGGCCGCGGCCATGCGGCTCGACGATCTCCATCAGGTTGGTGCCGATGAAGGCCAGCGTGACCGAGACCTTCAGCGCGCCAAAGAACTCG
>JBCBPG010000844.1:0-2156 GCA_039820865.1 Pseudomonadota bacterium | reverse complement strand
GTACGCGAGCGCGCACATCACGGAACGCTCGGCAGTGCCGAAACACATCGAGATCCTCGACGACCTGCCCAAGACCGCGGTCGGCAAGGTCTTCAAGCCGGACCTGCGCAAGCGCGCGATGGTGCGGATCTACGAGGCGGCGCTGGGTGAGGCCGGCATCGAGGCGCATGTCGAGATCGTCGACGATCGCAAGCTGGGCATGGTGGCCGAGATCGCGCCCCGCGATCCCGGCACGGACGAGGCGGCGCTGCAGGCGGTCCTGGGCAGCTTCGCGCGGCCCTGGCGGCTCTCGCGCTGAACCGCCGCGCGCCGGGCCGCGGGGGTTGGGGGCGGGGCACGCGCGGCGGGGGTGCGGGCGCCCGGCCACGCGGCGTCGCGTGCCGTGACGCCCGTCTCCGCCGCCGAAGGCGTTCCGCTGTGACGCAGGTCACGCTTTCGCCACCTCTTTGACCGCTAGTCTTCCGTACGGGCAACGGCGGAGGACTCGGTGCTGGTCGTGGGATGGGATGCGGGCGTTCTGGCGCCCACTGGGGCGGCTGCCCCGGGCGGCGCGTGTGGCGCCGGCTCGGTCGTGTCATGCGCCCCCGCCCGTCCCCTCCGCAGCGATGGGGGCACGGCATGAGCATCTCTCCCTGGAGCGCGAGCCGCATCTCGACCGATCGCCGGGCCGCGCAGGGCATGGCCGCCGCCGGCGTCCTGGCCGGGCGCGGTGGTCCGGCCCCCTTCGAGGATACCTGCTGGATCTGCCCCGACGTGATCCGCCCCGGCGATCCGACGGCGTTCTGCGGGCTCGACAGCCTGGGCCGGGGCACGCGCGATCTGCCCGACCGGCGGCGGGGCGAGGACGACGCGGCCTGGGGTGTCGACGGCGTGCACCTGATGACCGCGCGCTATGACGACGGTCACGCGGTCGAGGTCGCGGTGAACGAGGAATTCGGTGCGGCGCTCGCGGCGCGGTCGGTGGCGGCGCGCTATGCGCTGGCGCTGGGCCAGCTGCCGCGGATCCTGCGCCTCGGCGTCTGCCAGCTGGTGATCCATCGCGGCGACCAGCCCTTCGGCGGCCTGCCGGGCGTCGTGCTCGTCCACCATGGCGAGGGGCGCCAGCTCGACGCCGACGGCTTCCTCGAGGCGGCGCTCTTCCACGAGGCGGTGCATGCCGCGCTGGACGCGGCCGAGGCGACCTCGCCCGGCTGGCTGGCCGCGGCCGAGGCGGATGGCGCCCATATCTCGACCTCCGCGGCAGCGGACCCGGAGGCCGAGGACCTGGCCGAGAGCGCGCTGCCGGCCTATGCGGTGCTGGCCCGGATGCACCGGGTCGACCCCGAGGTCGCCTACCGGGTCCGGCGCACCATCCCGAACCGCATTGCCTATCTCGCGCGCCTCGGCCTCGCCGAGCGGCCGGACGCCGTCCTCGACCTCGGCGCCTGACCGCCGACACCGCGCCTGCGGGCGCGGCCGCTGCCCCTCGGACCACCACGCGCCATGGACGGTGCCCCGTGTGCGACGCACTGTCAGCGTGGCCGCCGACGCCCCATGGCCGGCACCCCGCAAGCCCGCCAGCAGCAGTCGAGTGAGACGTTGCGTCCGGGTCGCAATGCAGCTGGTCGAAGCTTGCGAGTAAGTGATTCCCATAATATTCTTCCCCATAAGAATACAAGTATTTTTTCAAGCATTGGATTTATCGATAGATCACGAATTCATTTACACCAAGGCCTGAGACTGCTCGCCCGCATTGCCTGTGTATTGGTGCCGTGAAGGAGGTCGCCACGTAGCTCCACTCACATCTTGAGACACGTCCCGAGATCTACATGGGTCTGTTCGAGGAGGCGAAATTATTAAATTCTATTTCCTGTAACAACCAGGCATGGACGACGGGTTACATCCAGAACATTGCCTGTGATGGTGTGCGTAGCCGAATACAGCATCATCACAGGGCCGTCGACTGGGAGGAGATCGAGCTGCTCGCACAGTGCGCCGACCCCCGGCGGATGTTTACCGAGCCCTGGTACCGCAACATCTTCGAGCCACGCCGGAGTGGCGGCAGGATTTGCGGCGACATCTCGCCGTCCTACTCCACGCTGCCGCTGGACGGGGTGCAGTACGCACGGACCGTCGTGGGCGCGGCGAAGATCATCTACATGATCCGCGACCCCCAT
>JBCBPG010000843.1:0-2164 GCA_039820865.1 Pseudomonadota bacterium | reverse complement strand
CGGCGGGCTTTGTCACCGGCTATCGCGGCTCGCCCGTCGGCGCGGTCGATTTCACCTTCCGACAGGCGGCGCGCGAGGCGGCGGCGGCCGGCGTGCGGTTCCAGGAGGGGCTGAACGAAGACCTCGCGGCCACCGCGCTCTGGGGCACGCAGCAGGCGGCACTGCGGGGCGAGGGGCGCCACGCCGGCGTCTTCGGCCTCTGGTACGGCAAGGGGCCCGGCGTCGACCGCTCGGGCGACGCGTTCCGGCACGCCAACCTGTCGGGCACCGCGGCGCTCGGCGGCGTGCTGGCGGTGATGGGCGACGACCACACCTGCGAGAGCTCGACCACCTGCCACCAGTCCGACTTCGCGATGGTCGACGCGATGATCCCGGTGCTCTCGCCCGCGGGGGTCGAGGAACTGATCGACCTGATGCTGACGGGCTGGGCGATGAGCCGCTACACCGGCACCTGGGTCGGCATCAAGGCGATGAAGGACACGGTCGAGGCGACCTCGGTCGTCGGCGAGCGGGCGCTGGACATCGTGCTGCCCGAGGCACCGGTGCCCGGCAGCCTCAACATCCGCCTCGGCGCGAGCCCGCAGGAGCAGGAGCGCCGGCTGGTCGAGGAGCGCCTGCCCGCCATCGGCGCCTTCGCCCGCGCCAACCGGCTGGACCGCCGCCGCATCGGCCGGCCGGGCGCGCGGATCGGGATCGTGGCGGCCGGCAAGAACTGGCTCGACGTCGAGACGGCGCTGGGGTTCCTCGGCATCGACGCGGGGCTGGCCGGGGCGCTCGGCCTCAGCGCCTACAAGCTGGCGCTGACCTGGCCGGTCGAGGCGGAGGGGCTGCGTGACTTCGCCCACGGGCTCGACGCGCTGATCGTGGTCGAGGAGAAGCGCGCGCTGATCGAGACGCAGGCGCGCGACATCCTCTACGACCTGCCCGGCCGCCCCCGCATCTTCGGCCGCCGCGGGCCGGACGGCGCGCCGCTCCTGCGCGAGATCCTCGACCTCGACGCTGCCACCATCGCCCGCGCGATTGCCGCCATTCTGGCCGCCGAGGGGGTCGAGCATCCGGCCATCGCCGCCGGCCTCGCGCGGCTCGACGCGCTGGCGCTGGCGGACGCGCCCGTGCTGGCCACCCGCACGCCCTGGTTCTGTGCCGGCTGCCCGCATTCCAGCTCGACCCATGTGCCCGAGGGCGCGCGCGCCTATGCGGGCATCGGCTGCCACTACATGGTCCAGTGGATGGACCGCGCGACCGAGGGCTATACCCAGATGGGGGCCGAGGGCGCGAACTGGATCGGCGAGGCGCCCTTCTCCACCCGCGAGCACGTGTTCCAGAACATGGGCGACGGCACCTTCAACCACTCCGGCATCATGGCGGTGCGGGCGGCGGTGGCGGCCGGCACGCGGATGACCTTCAAGATCCTCTACAACGACGCCGTGGCCATGACCGGCGGGCAGACGAACGACGGCGGGATGACGGCCGGCAGCCTGGTCCAGCAGCTGGTGGGCGCGGGCGTCGCGCGGGTCGAGGTGGTCTACGATCCGGGCGAGGGGCGGCCGCCGTTGCCAAAGGGCATCGAGGCCCATCCGCGGCGCGACCTCGACCGGGTGCAGCGGTCGCTGGCCGAGGTCGAGGGCACGACGGCGCTGGTCTACGTCCAGACCTGCGCGACCGAGAAGAAGCGGCGGCGCAAGCGCGGCCTGATGGTCGAGGCGCCGGCCCGCGTGCTGATCAACCCCGATGTCTGCGAGGGCTGCGGCGACTGCGGCGTCCAGTCGAACTGCGTCGCGGTCCAGCCGCTGGACACGGCGCTGGGCCTCAAGCGCCGGATCGAGCAGTCCGCCTGTACGCAGGACCTCTCCTGCCTCAAGGGCTTCTGCCCCAGCTTCGTGACCGTCGAAGGGGCGACGCCGCGCCGGGCCGAGGCCTCGATGCCGCCGCTGCCCGACCTGCCCGAACCCGCGCTGCCCCCGCTCGACCGCGCCTACGGCCTGCTGGTCACGGGGATCGGGGGCACGGGCGTGGTGACGGTGGGCGCGCTGATCTCGATGGCCGCGCATCTGGAGGGCAGGGGCGCGGCCGAGATGCAGATGGCGGGGCTGGCGCAGAAGGGCGGCGCGGTCTCGATCCACTGCCGCGTGGCGCCGAGCCCGGCCGACATCCATGCCGTGCG
>JBCBPG010000842.1:0-2166 GCA_039820865.1 Pseudomonadota bacterium | reverse complement strand
GTGAAGTTCGTCGCCTTCTCCTGCGCCCTGGTCGCCATCTTCGTGCTGATCGAGCTGATCCTGGCCGATGTGATCACCTTCGCCGCGCTGGCGCTGCCCACCGCGATCGGCTAGGCGCCCCTCACGATCGCATCGCGATTGCATCGGGGCCGCAGCGGGGGAGAGCGATGTCTGCCGGGGCGCTCGGTGATCCCGCCACCCTGGCCGCGGTCGTCCTCATCATGGGGCTCGCGGCCTTTGCCAAGGGCGTGACGGGCCTCGGCTTCTCGACCGCGGCGCTGTCGTTCCTCGCGCTGGTCGTCGATGTGCGCCTGGCGATCCCGCTCGTCATCCTGCCCTCGCTCGCCTCCAACGCCCTGGTCATGGCGCGCGCGGGGCACCTGGCCGAGATGGCCTGGCGGTTCCGCTGGCTCTACGCGGGTGCGGCGCTGGGCGTCGGCTGCGGTCTGGTGCTGCTCGCCTCCACGCGCGACGCGGTGGCGGGGCTGGTGCTCGGCCTCGTGCTGCTGGTCTACATCGCCTTCGCCTGGCGCCGGCCCGACCTGCGCCTGCCCGCCCGGCTCGAGGCACCGCTGGCCCCGGCGGTCGGCCTCGCCACCGGGCTGATCAACGGCTGGACGGGATCGCAGGTGATGCCGGTGCTGCCCTATCTCGCTGCGCTGGGTCTCGACCCCAACCGCTTCGTGCAGGCGATCAATCTCTCCTTCACGCTGTCGAGCCTGATCATGGCGGCGGGGCTGGCGCGGCTCGGCCTCCTCGATGGCACCATCCTCGCCGCGGGGGCGCTCTGCATCCTGCCGGTGTTCGTCGGCGTCCGGCTGGGCACGCGGCTGCGCGACCGCCTCGACCCCGAGACCTTCCGGCGGGGCGTGCTGGTGATGCTGGCGGCCTCGGCCGTCCTGCTGGTCGCGCGCGGGTTCTAGGCGGGCGGGCCGAGCGAGGCACGCTCGACGATCCGGGTGTCGAGACAGAGGCTGCCGCCCGGCGCCGACCCGTCGCGCAGGCCAAGGACCAGCCGTGCCGCGGCCTCGCCCATCTCGGCCTGCGGGACGCGCACGGTGGTCAGCGGCGGCTCGATCAGCGCCGCGATGTCGATGTCGTCGAACCCCGTGAGCGAGACGTCGCCGGGGATCGCCAGCCCCGCCTCGCGCAGCGCCACCGAGGCGCCCGCCGCCAGCACGTCGTTCCCGCAGAGGATCGCCGTCGGCCGGGGCCTGCGGGCGATCAGCCGGCGCGCGGCCTCGGCCCCCGCCTCGGGCGTGTAGGGGCACTCGACCAGCGCGCCGTCGGCCAGGGTCATGCCCCGCGCGGCCAGCGCCTCCCACACGCCCTCGACCCGGGCGGCGGCGCGGTCGTTGTCATGCGTGATGCCGGCGATCATCGCGACCCGGCGATGGCCGCGGTCGAGCACCCGCTTGGCCATCGCCCAGGCCGCCGCGCGGTTGTCGAAGCCCACCGAGGGCCAGGGGCAACCGTCGCGGTGGCTCCAGATCAGCACGAGGGGCAGCCCGCGCCGCTCGATCAGCGCATGGACGACCGGGTCGCGCGCCTCGCCCACCAGCACCAGCGCGTCGACCCCGCGGCCGAGCAGGGCGCGCACCTGCGCCGCCTCGCGCGCGGCGTCGTACTGCGAGGTGGCGATCAGCAGCGTCACGCCGGCGGCCGAGAGCGTCTCCTCCATCGCCTGCAGCGCCCGCGCGAAGATCGCGTTGTTGATCGTGGGAACGACCGCGCCCACGGTGTCCGTCCGGCGCGAGACCAAGGCGCGGGCGCTGAAATCGGGCGCGTAGCCGAGGCTGGTGACCGCGGCCATGACGGCATCGCGCGTGTCCGCCCGCACGCGGTGCGGCGTGTTGAGCGCGCGCGACACCGTCGAGGCCGAGACCCCGGCGAGCCGGGCGACATCGTCGAGCGTCGGCAGGGGCTTGATGCCCGGCCTGTCGGGAGATCTAGCCATGCTTCCCCGATCCTGGCCGTGAAAGCGCTTGCAGGCAACGATGCAAGCGCTTGCAAACGGCAATCAGAGCCGCATGCTGGAGCAAACGGTGAGTCGATGCCGCGTCGGGCCATGGGCCGGGCGCCGGTCTGCGGATCCCGACCGTCCTGCTGCCGGAATGCTACCAGTGAGGGGCCCATGGCCATCGAGTATCTCAAGAAAGCCACCCG
>JBCBPG010000841.1:0-2167 GCA_039820865.1 Pseudomonadota bacterium | reverse complement strand
GGGGATGCCGTAGATCATCAGCCCGCCCGAGCGGTCGTAGCGGTCGTAGACGGTGACGCGGAAGCCGAGACGGCGCAGGCGATCGGCCGCGGCCAGCCCCCCGGGCCCCGCGCCGATGATCCCGACCGAGGCGTCGATCTCCTGCTCGGGCGCGGGGATGTCGACCCAGCCGTTCTCCCAGGCGGTCTCGGTGATGTACTTCTCGACCGCGCCGATGGTGACGGTGCCGTGGCCCGACTGCTCGATGACGCAGTTGCCCTCGCAGAGCCGGTCCTGGGGACAGATCCGCCCGCAGATCTCGGGAAAGGTGTTGGTCGCCGAGGAGAGCTCGTAGGCCTCCTTCATGCGCCCCTCGGCACAGGCCTTGAGCCAGTCGGGGATGTTGTTGTGCAGCGGGCAGCCGGACTGGCAGAAGGGCACGCCGCATTGCGAGCAGCGCGCCGACTGCTCGGTCGCCTTCTCGCGGGCGTATTCGCGATAGATCTCGTCGAAGTCCTGCGCCCGTTCGTCCGCCGCACGTTTCTCGGGCGTCTGGCGGTCGATCCTGATAAACTGCAGCATCTTCTGTGCCATGGCGCTCTCCCATGCGTCGCGAGGTCGATGGCGTCCATACACGCGCGGCCGGCGGATGAAAAGTCATGCATGCTGACCTTTTGACGCGCCACGGGGCGGCGATCGGGCGCCCATCGGCAATGCTGGCGCGTCAGGCGGGTATTTTTGGTAAGCCGTGCTGACATAAATGGGGCGTGGTGCCGCGAAACGCGTTGTTGCGTTGCGGCGGCGAACCGGCCAGACAGCGCCGGGGCATCCGGGCCGGGAGCGGGGATCCATGGCGCTTCTCGACATCATCGCGCTCGCGCTGATCCAGGGGATCACCGAGTTCCTGCCGATCTCCTCCTCCGGCCATCTCGTGCTCTATCCCCTGCTGACGGGGCGGCCCGACCAGGGCGTGCGCATGGACGTCGCCGTCCATTTCGGCACGCTGATCGCGGTCTGCCTCTATTTCCGGGCCGAGACGGCGGGGCTGTTCCGGGGCGGCGTCGACATCCTGCTGAGGCGCTGGGCCACGCCCGAGGCGCGGCTCGCCTTCCTGGTGGGCGTGGCCTCGGTCCCGGCGGTGGCGGCGGGTTTCGCGCTCAAGGCGACGGGGGGCGACCTGGCGCTGCGCTCGGTCGAGGTGATCGGCTGGGCGACGCTGCTGGGCGGGCTGCTGCTCTGGGCGGCCGATGCCTGGGGGCGCCAGGACCGGCGCGCCGCGACCCCGGGGCCCGAGGACGGGCCGTCGGATGCCGGTGGCTGGACGCTGAGGGACGCGGTGCTGATGGGGCTGGCGCAGGCGCTGGCGCTGGTGCCGGGCACCTCGCGGTCGGGGATCACGATGACGGCGGCGCGCGCGCTCGGCTTCGAGCGGGCCGAGGCCGCGCGCATCTCGCTGGTCATGGCGATCCCGCTGATCCTGGCGGCCAGCGCGGTCGAGACCGTCGGGCTGATGGACGGCGCGGCGCTGACCCGCGCGGCCGCCGACGGCAGCCTGATCGTCGAGAGCCGGCTCGAGGTCGCCATCGACATCGCCATCGGCGCCGCGCTGGCCTGCCTGGCGGCGCTGGCCGCGCTCTGGGCGATGTTCCGGATGTTCCGCGGCGCCTGGACGATGCTGCCCTTCGTCCTCTACCGCCTGGCGCTGGGCGGGGGCCTCCTGATCCTCGCCTATGCCTGACCGACCGCCATCGACCAGCGTTCCAGGGAGAGCAGCATGCAAACCCAGTCCATCATCGCCGCCGCGATCATCGGCATCGTCGCCGGCTGGCTCGCCAGCTTCGTCGTGGGCGGCGGCGGGCTGATCAAGTACCTGGTCTGGGGCGTGCTCGGCTCCTTCGTGGGCGGCTTCCTGCTGCCGCGCCTCGGCGTCACGATCGCCACCGGCTTCCCCCTCCTCGACGCCATCCTGGTCTCGACCATCGGCGCCATCGTCCTGGTCCTCGTCGCCCGCCTCATCGGCTGACGCGCAAGCGGCGAAGTCCGGGGCGGGTCAAGGATCGCGCAGCGACGGGCGAAGCCCGCCCGTCCTTGACGCGTCCCGGTCTTCGCAGACGCTGTCGCCCGTCCCCTTTGATCCATCAAAGGGGACTGCCCGGCGGCGAGCGTCCCCTTCTTGCGGCGCGGCGTT
>JBCBPG010000840.1:0-2170 GCA_039820865.1 Pseudomonadota bacterium | reverse complement strand
TCGCCCGCCATCAGCCGGTCGGCCCAGTCGGCCAGGGTCCCGGCCGCCGCGCCGTCACGCCCGGCGAAGCGGAGGTTGGCGGCGCATTTGGCGGCCGGGACCCTGGCCGACTGGGCCGACCGGCTGATGGCGGGCGAGGGCAGGTTCGACACCGCCCCCCTCCGCAGTCTCGGTACCTGACCCCGTGGAGGTCGCCGGCGCAGACCTCACCGGCGGCCTTGCCGGGAGCCTCGTCGGGGGCCTCGCCATCGCTGACCTGCCGCTCTCCACCGTGATCGCAGGCCTCGCGGTATGCTTCCTGGGCGGGATCGTCGGCGGGCTCTCGGGCTACGGCACGGGCCTGGTGGTGGCGATGTTCATCACGCCGATCATCGGGCCGAAGAACCTGATCCCCGTGATCTCGGTCATGATGCTGATCAACAACGCCAGCCGCGTCTGGTTCTACCGCCACGCGCTCGAGCCCGGGCTGGTGCTGCGCTTCTCGCTCGCCTCGGTGCCCGCGGCCTATGTCGGCGCCGAGTTCTATATCCGCCTCGAGAGCGACGCGATCCAGGGCCTGCTGGGCGCGGTGCTGATCGCCTCGGTCCCGCTACGCCGCTGGATCGCCCGCAGGCAGTTCACCCCGGGCCCCCTCTCGCTCTATGCCATCGGCGCGGTCTTCGGGTTCCTGTCCTCGCTGATCCTCGGCACGGGGATGCTGATCCTGCCGACGCTGATGGGTCTCGGCCTCCTGGGCCCCGCGGTGCTGGCGACCGATGCCGCGATCGCGGTGGTCGTGAACCTCTCCAAGACCGTGATCTTCGGCGCCCTCGACGCGCTCTCGCTCGAGCTGGCGGTGCTGGCGCTGGCCATGGGGCTCTGCACCATCCCCGGCACGGCGCTGGCCTCGCGCATCGTCGCGCGCACCAACATCCGGCTCCACACCGCGCTGATCGAGGGGCTGCTGGTGATCGGCGGCACCACCATGCTGCTCCGCGCCCTTGGCCTCTTCTGAGGCCCGGCCCGCTCCCGCTTGGGCGCCGCCGATCCCGCCGCACCGCATGCCGGGGTGTCCTCGCCCCCTCCCGCGTCAGGATAGACAGGAAGGGGTGACTTTTCTCCGAACGCAGCAGCAGCCTCAGTCGCAACGGCATCGCCGGCGTTAGCCGCCGGTTCAGCGATTCGCGCCAATCCTGACGCGGGTGGGGGCGAGCCCTGGACCGGTGGGAGGGGGCGAGCCCCAAGCATGTCGTTGTCGCGCGCGGGGAGGGCATCCTAGACTGTGGTGGCGGCGCGGCAAGGCGGGGGCGGGCGTGGCTGAGGAACTGAGGCTGCATGCCTTCTGGCCGACGATGCTGTTCACGACGGACTGGGACGAGCATGCCCGCCATGCCGCGTCGCTCACCGCCTTCCTCTACGCGCTCGAAAGCGCGCAGAAGGCCCCCATCGACAGCGGCATCGCCGTCGGTGCCAAGGCGCGGCAGGGGTTGAGCGAGGGCGATCTCGGCCTTTTCGAGCGCGCCCATCCCGCGCTCGATGCGCTCAAGCGCTTCATTGGCCGGTCGGTGCAGCAGGCAGTGGCGCGGGCGAACGGCGGGCGGGTCAAGCCGGGCGCGATCCGGGTCGAGGTCACCGACAGCTGGTACCATATCACCCGCGACCGCGGTTTCCACGACGCCCATGCCCATCCGGGCTGCTCGTGGTGCGGCATCTACTACCTGCAGGTGGGCGACAGCGGCCCGGTCGAAGGCGGCGCGCCGAACGGGCTCAACCGCTTCTACTGCCCCATCTCCACCGGCGGCATGGTGAGCGATTATGGCGCGGCCTATCTCAACGCCGGCTATGTCGACCCACCGGTGCGCGACGGGATGCTGATCCTGTTCCCCGCGCATCTGCAGCACAGCGGGCTGCCCTATGCGGGCAGCCGCGACCGGCTGATCATCTCGTTCAACAGCCGGTCCTATCTGGGGCCGAAACCCTCCTGATCCGTCAGAGGATCTGCGTCTCCTCGTCGAAATCGCTGACGCCCAGCAGGCGGATGCGGTCGCCGTCCTCGGCAAGGCGGATCTCGACCGAGTTCCGCCGCTCGAGGATCCGGCCGATCTCGGCCCCGCCGAGGTCGAGGAAATCGTCCGCGTCGAAGCCGCTGATGATGTCGGTCTCGCGCCGGCCGTTCGCGGTCTCGTCGCCG
>JBCBPG010000839.1:0-2176 GCA_039820865.1 Pseudomonadota bacterium | reverse complement strand
CCGTGATGTCGAGGTCCTCGGCCACCCCGCGCCACAGGCGGTAGACGGGGGCGGGTCGGGCATCGCGGCGCGGCAGGCGACGCGCCCGCGCGCGCGTCCCGGGACCAAGCCCCGTCCTCTGCCCGCGCTCGCCCGGATCCCCCCTGACCCTCCGAAGGGGACTGCCCGGCGCCGAGCGTCCCGCTTCCTCTCGCAGCGGCGCCTTCCACGCACCCTACGCGGTGTCGCCCGACCCCGCGGCCAGCGACACCGCAAGACCCATCGCGGCGACCAGCCGCGATTCCGCCTGGCTCGCGGCGTCGATCTCGAGGACCGGCGCGCGCCAGATCAAGTCACCGTGGCAGCGACGGTCTTTTCTTTTCTTGCGCCGAGGTTAGGGTGAGCGCGGCCGCCCAGCCATAGGGCAGTGCACGGCAAAAAAACCGGGAGAGATCGCCTCATGGATCGCCGCAGTTTCCTGACCACCACAGCGATCGGCGCCACCGGCGCCGCGGCGCTGGCCACGCCCGCCATCAGCCAGGGCGTGCAGCAGATCAAGATGGTCACCACCTGGCCGCGGAACTTCCCGGGCCTCGGCACCGGCGCCCAGCGCGTCGCCGACCGCATCACGCTGGCCTCGGGCGGGCGGATCGAGTGCAAGCTGTTCGCCGCGGGCGAGCTGGTGCCGGCCTTCGAGAGCTTCGACGCGGTCTCGACCGGCGCGGCCGAGATGTACCACGCCGCCGACTACTACTGGCAGGGCAAGCACAAGGGCTTCAACTTCATCACCGCCGTGCCGCTCGGCCTCACCGCCTCCGAGCAGGAGGCCTGGATGCATTTCGGCGGCCTGCAGGAGCTCTATGACGAGCTCGCGGCCGAGTTCGGCGTCAAGGGCTTCCTGGCCGGCAACACCGGCGTCCAGATGGGCGGCTGGTTCCGCAACCCGATCACGTCGCTCGACGACATGAAGGGCCTCAAGATGCGCATGCCGGGCCTCGGCGGCGAGGTCCTGCGCCAGATCGGCGCCGCGGCCGTGACGCTGCCGGGCGGCGAGATCTTCCCGGCGCTGCAGGCCGGCACGATCGACGCGACCGAGTGGGTCGGCCCCTACAACGACATGGCCTTCGGCTTCCAGCAGATCCTCAAGAACTACATGTATCCGGGCTTCCACGAGCCGGGCTCGGCGCTCTCGGTCGGCATCAACAAGGCCTGGTGGGACGCGCAGAACGACAGCGACAAGGCGCTGATCAAGGCCTGCTGCGACGCCGAGAACGACATGATGATGGCCGAGTACAACGCCCGCAACGGCGACAGCCTGAACAAGCTGCTGAACGACATGGGCGTCAGCCTGCACAAGTTCCCCGACGAGGTGTTCGGCCAGATCGCCACCGCCGCCGAGGACGTCGTGGCGTCGGTCGCCAGCGAGGACCCGCTGGCCCAGCGCATCTACGACAGCTACTCGGCCTTCCGGAAGTCGGTCTCGTCCTGGACCAAGCTCAGCGACCAGTCCTACATGGCGGCCCGCTCGGCCGCGCTCGGCATCTGAGGCGCCGACTGTGCGCGACGCGCCGGTCCGCCGGCGCGTCACCCTCCCGACGCGGTCCCGCGCCGGCGTGATCAGAACAGCTTCGAGGGGGGCCGATGCACGCGGTCTATCGCACGCTCGACGGCATCAACGAGACGCTGGGCCGGGTCGTCGCCTGGTTCACGCTGGCGATGGTGCTGGTCCAGTTCATCGTCGTGATGATGCGCTATGTCTTCGCGGCGCCCGACTTCATCGGCATCTCGACGATCTGGTGGCAGGAGCTGATCGTCTACCTGCACGGCTCGCTGATCATGCTGGCGGCCGGCTACACCTTCCTGCACAATGGCCATGTCCGGGTCGATATCTTCTATCGCGAGGCGTCCGAGGACGCCAAGGACTGGACCGACCTGCTCGGCTCGATCCTGTTTCTCCTGCCAATGTGCGCGGTCATCTGGTGGTCGTCCTGGCCCAACGTGGTCTCGTCCTGGGCCAGCCTCGAAGGCTCGACCGAGACCTCGGGCATCCCCTACAAGTACCTGCTCAAGACCACCGTCCTGGTGATCGCCGTCGTCCTGGCGATCCAGGCGATCTCGACCGCCATCAAGGCCGCCATGCGGATCGCGGGCCACGAGGTCGATGACCCCCACCGCACCGAGGAGAGTCTCGACTGAT
>JBCBPG010000838.1:0-2178 GCA_039820865.1 Pseudomonadota bacterium | reverse complement strand
GCCATGTCGCGCGCCTTCGAGACCGCGCTCGCGCCCTTCCGCCCCTATGGCGACCGCGAGCGTCTGTGCGGGCGGCTCGGCGGGCGGCTGCAGGTGATCGGCGTCTCCGGCACGGCCACGACCTATGGCGCGCTGCATCTCGGCCTCAAGGTCTATGACCGCACCAAGGTCGACGGTCTCTGGATGCCCTGCGCCGAGGCCGAGGCGGTGACCGAGCGGCTCCTGTCCATGGGCCCGGCCGGGCGCTCGCGCTGCCCGGGGGTGGGGCGCAACCGGGCGGACATGGTGATCTCGGGCGCCGCGATCCTGTCGACCATCCTGCGCACCTGGAGCACCGAGCGTTTCCGCGTGGCCGACAGGGGGCTCCGCGAAGGCATCCTCTACGGCCTCATGCACCACCAGCGCCTGGTGGCGGGCTGATGGCCGACCGTCCCAAGGGCGGTGGCGGGGCAGGGGGCACGACCAGGGGACCGCGCCCCGGCGCCTCCGGCCGCGGCCAGCGCGCGCTGCATGAGAAGGTGAAGACCGCCAAGGGCCGCAAGCTGAGCTCGACCCGCTGGCTCGAGCGCCAGCTGAACGACCCTTACGTCCACCGCGCCCGGGCCGAGGGCTATCGCGGCCGCGCCGCCTTCAAGCTGATCGAGATCGACGACAAGTTCCGGTTCCTGACGCCGGGCGCGCGCGTCGTCGATCTCGGCTGCGCGCCCGGCGGCTGGTGCCAGGTGGCCGTCGCCCGCACCAATGCCGATGGCGCGCGGCCGGGCAGGGCGCAGGGCCATGTCCTCGGCGTCGACCTGCAGGAGGTCGCGCCGCTCGCCGGCACCGACCTCATGCAGCTCGACTTCCTCGAGGAGGGCGCCGACGACGCCGTGCGTGCCCGCCTCGACGGCCCCGCCGACGTCGTCCTCTCCGACATGGCGGCCGCGGCCTCGGGCCACCGCGCGACCGATCACCTGCGCATCATCGCGCTGGCCGAGGCGGCGTCCCAGTTCGCCAACGAGGTCCTCGCCCCCGGCGGCGCCTATGTCGCCAAGGTGCTGCAGGGCGGGACCGAGGCGCAGCTGCTCGCCGATCTCAAGCGCCGCTTCACCCGCGTCCAGCACTTCAAGCCGCCGGCCAGCCGCAAGGACTCGGCCGAGATGTACGTCGTCGCCACCGGCTTCCGCCCCCCGGGCGAGGCCGATCCCGACACGGCCTAGCGCGGGACCTGCCCACCGCCCGCAGGATGCGTGAGACGCGCCGCCCGGAGGCCCCGAAACCGCCGAAAGACACTTATCCGAGATTCCGGATTGATCCTTGTCATGGCTGAAACGGTCCCTATCC
The DNA here is from genome assembly GCA_039820865.1 of Pseudomonadota bacterium. Lineage (GTDB taxonomy): Bacteria > Pseudomonadota > Alphaproteobacteria > Rhodobacterales > Rhodobacteraceae > Thermohalobaculum. Next base: position 855 of record JBCBPG010000838.1, on the reverse strand, counting down.
TGCTGATATCGAGACGAAAATCACTCCGTCACCAAGCGTGCCAGCCAGGCACGGAAAGCCGAACGCACACCCCGAAGGACAGTCCGGCACTTTCCGTCTCCCCGCTCCCGCCCTGGAACCAGAATAGCGCATCCCGGTTGCCGGGACCCGAACGCGATCGTGGCATGGCGCTACCCGACCGTCGGCGTCGCCTCCAGAGCGGTTCCCGACCGGATGGAAACGCCTGGCTCTCGCTCCCTCCCACGTCATTGTTGCCGCGATCCCGTTACCTTTCGGCGAACGCTGCCGGACGCGCGGACGCAACGGTATGTTCATCCGCATCGGCCTATCCTGACGCGGGTGGGCAGGGCGCCCATGCTCACGTCAGGCCGGGACACGCCCTAGGACCGGGGCAGGGCGCGGGCGTGGGTGTCGATGATGCGGTCGATCTCCTGGCGTGCGGCCAGCGCCAGCGGCGCCGCGCCGGGGCCGTGGAGGACGACGATGTTCTCGTCGTTCAGCGCGTTGGCGGGGCCGGTGTAGTTGAACGAGCCGATGATCAGCGCCTCGTCGTCGACCGTCATCATCTTGTGGTGCAGCTTGTTGATGCCACCGCCCTTGCGCACGGTGTGGAGCGCGGCGCCCGCCTCGACCAGGCCCTTGGTCGCCGCCCAGTCCTGGTTGGCCTGCATGCTGTCCATCACGCCGCGCACGGGTATGCCGGCGCGCATCGCCTGCACCATCGCGTCATCGATGCCCGAGGACTTGGAGAAGGTAAACATCGCAAAATCAACGCGATCGCGCGCTTTCATCATCCACTTCATGATCTCCATCTCGGGGTTGTGGTCCGGGGCGAAGCAGACCTTGAAGGTCACG
>JBCBPG010000837.1:0-2187 GCA_039820865.1 Pseudomonadota bacterium | reverse complement strand
TCACCCTCTGGGCCAAGGAGATCTCGCTCGAGATGCACCCCGACGCGCGGCTCTACGTCCTGCATGCATCGCGGGCCATGTGGGCGCCGACGCCGCCGCCGTCGCGCTCAGCGAGTGCATCGAGGAACAGGACGCGCTGACCCTGGTGGTCGATGTGGGCACCAATGCCGAGATCCTGCTCGGCAATCGCGAGGGCGTGCTCGCCTGCTCATCGCCCACCGGGCCCGCCTTCGAGGGCGCGCAGATCTCGTCCGGCCAGCGCGCCGCCCCCGGCGCGATCGAGCGCGTGGAGATCGACCCCGCCACCCGCCGCCCCCGCTTCCGCGTCATCGGCTGCGACCACTGGTCGGACAGCGCCGAGTTCGCGGCCCAGGTGGGCGATGCCGGCGTCACGGGCATCTGCGGTTCGGGCATCATCGAGGTCATCGCCGAGATGCGGATGGCCGGCATCGTCGACGAGGACGGCGCCGTCGGCCCGGCCGCCGCGCTGGGCGACTGCGTCGTCGAGGACGGCCGTACCTGGGCCTATGTGCTGCACGACGGCCGCGCCGCCGGCGGCCCGCTGGTCACCGTCACCCAGGGCGACGTGCGCGCGATCCAGCTGGCCAAGGCCGCGCTCTATGCCGGCGCGCGGCTGCTGATGGACCAGGTGGGCGTCGAGACCGTCGACCGCGTCGTGCTGGCCGGTGCCTTCGGGGCGCATATCAGCCCCAAGCACGCCATGGTGCTGGGCATGATCCCGGACGCGCCGCTCGAGGCCGTGACCTCGGCAGGCAACGCCGCCGGCACCGGCGCGCGCATCGCGCTCCTCAACCGCGGCCAGCGTCGCGCCGTCGAGCGGCTGGTGCAGGCGATCGAGAAGGTCGAGACCGCGGTCGAGCCCCGCTTCCAGGAACACTTCGTCGCCGCCATGGCCCTGCCCCACAAGACCGCGCCCTTCCCCAACCTCGCCACCGTCGCGCCCCTGCCCGACACGCGCTTCCAGCCGGCCGAGGACACCGCCACCCCCCGCCGCCGCCGGCGCGCCCGCGCCTGAAGCCACGCCTGGACCGCCTCCGGGACTGCCTCCGGGACGCCGTCACCGGCGATGCCTCCGGCGGTCGGAGGCGGCCTATCGGGCGCAGCACGACGTGGCGGTCGCGGCACCGGCGGCCGCGGTGGGCGCTACGCCCGGTGGCCGGCGGGGCGGCACCGGCGCGCGACCCACGGGCGCCGGTCCCGGCGCCGCCGCTGGCGGGGCGGGACCCACGCGGTGCAGCGCCTGATAGGCGGCCGTGGCCTAGAGCCGTTTCCGATCACTCGGGTTCATGTCCGGCGGCGGAGAAGTGGTTTTGGCGTTCGTCGGTCGTGGAGCGGTCGATCGCAGGGCCGAGGGTGGCCCGGAGCGCGTCTCGGGCGCGGGCGGCGACCGTCCGGCGCAGCGCCTTGAGCTTGGCCAAGGCGTTCTCGATGGGGTTGACGTCCGGACTGTACGCCGGGAGGAAGCCGAGGCTCGCGCCGGCGGCCTCGATGGCCTCGCGCACCGCCGCTCCTTTGTGGCTGGCGCGGTTGTCAACGATGACGACGTCGCCGGGATGCAGCGTGGGGACCAGCACCGGTCGCAGGCAGGCGAGGAAGCTCTCGCCGTTGATCGGGTCGTCGATGACCATCGGCGCGTCCATCGCCGACAGCCTCGGCCGGCCACGAAGGTCGTGGTGCGCCAGTGGCCATGGGGAACGCCGACGCGCGGGCGCTCGCCCCTCGGGGCCCGGCCCCGCAGGCGCGTCATCCTGGTGGGCAACCCGGTTTCGTCGATGAAGATCAGGCGTTCCGGGTCCAGGTCCGGCTGCGCCTCGAACCGGGCGACGCGCGCCGCGGCGACGTCCGCGCGGTGCTGCTCGCTGGCTTGGGCGGACTTCTTCCGAACGACCAGCCGTGCCGGCGGAAGAAGCGGTGCACCGTGGACGGCGCGAAACGCTCCCCATGCTCGCGCGCCAACCGCTCAGCGGTCTCGACCGGCGTGATGTCGGGCGTATCTTCCTGCATCGCGAGGTTCGCGGGACCGACCGTCTCGTTGTTGCCGGCTCGGGTGTCGCCGGCCCGGACGTGCGGCGGGTGGGAACCGCTGTCCCGCCAGCGCCGATGCCATGTCACCGTCGCCGAGGGAGCGATGCCGTACCGGGCTGCGGCGGCCCGTCAGCTCAGGCC
>JBCBPG010000836.1:0-2188 GCA_039820865.1 Pseudomonadota bacterium | reverse complement strand
CGGGCGAGGACCCGTACCTCGCCTCGCGCTATGGCGAGGCGGTCGTGCGCGGCTTCCAGGGCGACGACCCCGCCGCCCCGGGCCGCCTCTCCGCCTGCCTCAAGCACTTCGTCGGCTATGGCGCGCCCATGGGCGGGCGCGACTACGACGCGGCCGAGATCGGCGTGCCGACGCTCTTCGACGTCTATGCCGCGCCCTTCGCCGCCGCCCTCGCCGCGGGCGCGCAGGCGGTCATGCCGGGCTTTCATGCGCTGAACGGCGTGCCGCTCCACGCCCATGGCCCCCTGATCGAGGACTGGCTGCGCCGCGAGCGCGGCTTCGAGGGCATCGTCGTCTCCGACTACACCGCCATCGCCGAGCTCACCGCCCACGGCATCGGCAACCGCGACGCGCGGGTCGTGCGCGCGCTGCTCGCCGGCGTCGACTGCGACATGGTCTCGGGCGACTACATGGCCGTGCTGCCGCGCCTGGCCGAGACCGGGCTCACCGACCCCGACACCGGGCTCGACATCTCCTCGTCCACCATCCGCGTCGCGATCGAGCGCGCCTGCGCCCGCGTCCTCACCCTCAAGCACCGCCTCGGCCTGTTCGAGGACCCGATGCACGGCGCCACCCCCGGCGCCACCCCCGGCGTCGCCCACGGCGCCCCGCCCGCACCGACACCCGCGACCCGCGCGCTCGCCCGCCGCGCCGCCGCCGCCTCGGCCGTCCTGCTGGCCAACGACGACGTCCTGCCGCTCGCGCCCGGCCAGCGGCTGGCGCTGATCGGCCCGCTGGGCGACGACCGCGCCAACATGCTCGGCACCTGGGCGGTCTCGGGCGACCCGACAACGCCCGGCACGATCCGCGAGGGGCTGGTGGCGGCCGGCTTCGACACCGCCTTCGCCCCCGGCAGCCCGGTCGAGGACGACCCCGCCATCATCGACCGCCTCAACTTCGTCCCCGGCACCGTCACGCCCGACCCGCGCGACGCCGAGACGCTCATGGCCGAGGCCGAGGCGCTGGTCGCGACCGCCGACACCGTCGTCCTGGTGGTGGGCGAGGCCAAGGAGCACACCGGCGAATGCGCCTCGCGCCTCGCCCCCGTCGTGCCCGCCGCCCAGGCCCGCCTCGCGCGGCGCATCCAGGCGCTCGCCCGCGCCCGGGCCAAGCCCGTCGTCCTGGTCGTCCTCGCCGGCCGCCCCCTCGCGCTCGAGGACCTCGAGGACGGCGCCGACGCCCTCCTCTACGCCTGGTTCGCCGGCACCGAGATGGGCAACGGCCTCGCCGACCTCCTCTCGGGCCGCGCCGAGCCCACCGGCCGCCTCGCGATCTCGCTGCCCGCCCATCCCGGCCAGACACCGATCCACCACGGCGCGCCCGAAACCGGCCGTCCCTGGCCCGGGCACTGGCAGAAGTTCACCACCAACTACATCGACCAGCCGGACGACGAGGCGCCCGGGCGCGGGCGCTGGCCCTTCGGTCACGGCCTCGGCTACGCGCCGCTCTCGTTCTCCGCCCCCACGGTCGAGCGCACGGTCCTGAACGGCCCCGCCGACCGCGCCCGCATCCGCGTCGCCGTCGCCAACATGGGCGAGCGCCCCTCGACCGCCGTCGTCCAGCTCTATGTCAGCGACCCGGCCGCGCGCATCCAGCGCCCGTCGCAGGAGCTCAAGGGCTTCCAGCGCCTCACCCTCGCCCCAAGCCAGACCGGTGAGGTGACCTTCACCCTCGGCGCCGAGGACCTCGCCTACACCATCGAGGGCGCCGACGGCCGCCCCGTCCGCGTCTGGGACCCCGGCGCCGTGATCGTGCGCACGGGCCCTAACGCCGTCGACACCCAGGCCATCACCCTGCGCTGGAAGCCCTGACGGCCGGCCCAGCGCTGCGTTCCACGCACCCCGCGAAACGGCCCGGCGCCGTCCCGCGGCGCCCGGGATCGCCCGGCCACGCTGTCGGGTGCGTCCAGAGCACTTTCCAGCCAGACCGACTCAGTCTGGCGACAAGAAAATGCGGCAATCAAAACAGCCTCGAGCCCGAGACCTGACGCAGTCAGGTCGGCAAGCGCTCTAGAACGCGCTCCGGCCGTCGGCGTTCGGGCGTCGCCCCCACCCGCGACAGGATATGCCCGAATCGCTGAACCGGCGGCTAACCCGCGCGCGCCCGTTGCGCCGCTGCACCGACCGCCGTTCGGGGAATTGTCACCATT
>JBCBPG010000835.1:0-2203 GCA_039820865.1 Pseudomonadota bacterium | reverse complement strand
GCCTATCGCGTCTTCGACTATCCCACGCCTCTGACGACCGGCGTCTGCGACTGCTGCACCGACCGACGCCTGATGCGCGAGCTCCTGACCCTCGACCGCCGCGCGATCGGGGCCGAGCATTTCCGGGACTGGTACGACGGTGCCTATGAGGCGCCCCTGCCGCGGACGCTCTGGGGATACTTTCTGCCGCGCCTGCTCGACTTGACGTCACAGGGGGTCGAGATCTCGACGGTGGCTTTCGAGCTCACGCTCAGCCGCTACCCGACAGGCGCCCGCGAGGCCTGGTCCGAGCCGGAATGGATCGTGCTGGACGCGTGGCAGCGCGCCTTCCTCGCCGACGTGCCGATGCAGGACCAGCTCAGCCTCGACGATGTGCTCTGCATGTTCGACACGGGCGGCTGGCCCCTCCAGGCACTCGCGACGCAGGTGCTGGCCTGGCCGGTGGAAGCGCTCATCGACAGTCTGTGGAGCGACTGGTGCCGGTGCTTCACCGCGCCCACGATCTTGGTGACGCCCTTCTGGGGCGACGAGGAGGCCGCGATGGACTTCTACACATCGGACGGTCTGAGCGCGCGCATCGAGAGCTTTGCCCTGGTGGGGACTGGGAGCGAGGAGCGGGTGCGCAAGGCCTGGGACCTTGTCGCGACGCTCGAGATGTATCGCGGGCGTCGACCGGCCCGCTGACCCGACGCTGGCCCCGGGCGCATGGCGCCCTAGCCTTCGCCCCATGCGCGCCTTTGCCCGCCTGCTCGAACGCCTGCTGTTCACGCCGTCGCGGAATGCGAAGCTGCGGTTGATGGAGGCGTATTTCGCCGCGGCGCCCGACCCGGACCGGGGCTGGGCGCTGGCGGCGCTGGCGGACGGGGTGGCGCTGCCGGCGATCTCGTCCTCGCGCATCCGCGGGCTGGTCGAGGAGCGGGTGGACCCGGTTCTCTTCGCGCTGAGCTACGACTACGTGGGCGATCTCGCCGAGACGGTGGCACTGATCTGGCCCACGGCCGATGCTTCGGGCGCGGCGGTGTCGGACAGGGCCATGTCCGGTGCGGTCGCAGGCGAGACGGGTGCCGGCGGGACGCCACGACTGTCCGAGGTGGTCGAGACGCTGCAGGCCACCTCGCGCAGCGACATCGGCGCCGTCTTCGCCCGGCTTCTCGACCGGATGGGACCGTCCGAGCGGCATGCGCTGATCAAGCTGGCGACGGGCGGCATGCGGGTCGGCGTCTCGGCGCGGCTGGCGCGCACGGCGCTGGCGGGCTGGGGCGCGCGGACGGGCGGCGCGGACCGCACGCTGGAGCGGATCGAGGAGCTGTGGTTCGGCCTCGCGCCGCCCTATGCGCCGCTCTTCCGCTGGCTCGAAGGCGGGCCTGCGCCGGACGTGGACCTGTCGCTCGCCTTCCGGCCGATGATGCTGGCCAACCCGGTCGAGGAGCGCTGGGCCGATCTGGACCCCGCCGCCTATCGCGCCGAGTGGAAGTGGGACGGCATCCGCGTGCAGGCGGCGAGCTTCGGGGGGCGACAGGCGCTCTACAGCCGGACGGGCGAGGACATCGCGCCGGCCTTTCCCGACGTGCTCGCCTCGATGGCCTGGGAGGGCTGCGTGGACGGCGAGCTGCTGGTCGTGAAGGACGGCGAGGTGGCGCCCTTCGCCGATCTCCAGCGGCGCCTCGGGCGCAAGCAGGTCGGCGCGCGGATGCTGGCCGAGGCGCCGGCGCATCTGCGCCTCTACGACATCCTGCATGACGGGCGGGAGGACACCCGCGCCCTGCCCTTCGACGACCGGCGCGCGCGGCTGGAGTCCTGGTTCGCCGGGGCCGCGCCGGCGCGCACCGACCTCTCGGACCTGATCGCCTTCGACGACTGGCCGACGCTGGAGGCGCTCCGCGAAGGGGCGCGGGCGGCAAGCCAGGAGGGGCTGATGCTGAAGCGGGGCGATGCGCCCTATCTCGGCGGCCGGCCGATGGGGCCGTGGTTCAAGTGGAAGCGCGATCCGCTGACCGCCGACTGCGTGCTGATCTATGCCCAGCGCGGGCACGGCAAGCGGTCGTCGTTCTACTCGGACTTCACCTTCGCCGCCTGGACGGCGGGCGGCGAGGCCGACACGCTGATCCCGGTCGGCAAGGCGTATTCGGGCTACACCGACGAGGAGCTGAAGACGCTCGATCGCTGGATCCGGAACAACACGGTCGAGCGCTTCGGGCCGGTC
>JBCBPG010000834.1:0-2205 GCA_039820865.1 Pseudomonadota bacterium | reverse complement strand
GGCGGGGGTGGGGGCGAGGTGCTGGGCGCCGAGGCGATCTTCCTGGTCAACGTGCCGGTGGTCTGGGGGTCGACGGCGGCGGGCTTTGCCTGGGCGGCCTCGGGGCGCGAGGACATGGCGCTGCTTGGCATCTACCTCGTGCTGGTGAACGGGCTGATCCATGTCGGGCAGGCGGTGGGGCTGAGGGCCTCGAACCCCGGGCTGATCACGGCGGTGGTGCTGTTCCTGCCGCTCGGCGTCCACGGGCTGACGGTCGTCGAGGCGGACCTGGCGACCCATCTCTCGGCGCTGATACTCGTGATCGTGCTGCACGGGGTGATCGTGCTCCATGCGCTGGGGCGGATCGGGGCCGGGGCGGGCGATGGCGGTTGAGATCGCGGTGCTCGCGCTTTCGGGCCTGCTGGCGGTGGTGCAGCTCGGCGTCTTCTCGGTCATGGCCAACCGCGAGCTGCCGCAGGACTGGCTGGTGGGCCCGCGCGACACACCGCTGCCGAAGCCGCTGTCGCCCCTCTGCGGGCGGCTGCAGCGGGCGTTCCAGAACCAGCTCGAGGGGCTGGTGCTCTACGGCGTGGCGGCGGTCTCGGTGGTGCTGGGCGAGGCGTCTTCGGCCGTGACCGAGACCGCGGCCGTCGCCTACCTCGCCGCGCGCGTCGCCTATGCGCCGATCTACGCGATGGGCACGCCCTGGCTGCGCTCGGCCGTCTGGGGCGTGGGGCAGGTGGCGACGGCGGTGATGCTGGTCGCGGCGCTGGTCGGGTGAGGCGCGGCGCGCCGATCGGCGCGCTTCCACCAGGCGGCAGGGCTCCCTATGGTGCGCGCGACTGAACCCGCCGAGCGGTGTCGCGCGCGATGCCCCATCACCCTGGGAGACGAGAATGGCTGACTACGACGTGATCGTGATCGGGGGTGGCCCCGGCGGGTATGTCTGTGCGATCCGCGCGGCGCAGCGCGGGCTCAGGGTCGGCTGCGTCGAGGGCCGCGGCACGCTGGGCGGCACCTGCCTGAATGTCGGCTGCATCCCGTCGAAGGCGCTGCTCCACGCCTCGGAGCTTAAGCACGAGGCCGAGGGCAACTTCGCGACCATGGGCATCAAGGCCTCGGGGATCGAGGTCGATGTGGCGCAGATGATGACCTACAAGCAGGGCGCGATCGACGCGAATACCAAGGGGATCGAGTTCCTCTTCAAGAAGAACAAGATCGACTACCTGCGCGGCTGGGGAAAGATCGAGGGGCCCGGCAAGGTCTCGGTCGATGGCGAGACGCACGGGGCGCGTCACATCGTCATCGCCACCGGGTCGGAGCCGGCGAGCCTGCCGGGGATCGAGGTCGACGAGAAGCGGATCGTCACCTCGACCGGCGCGCTGACGCTGGAGAGCGTGCCGGCGCGGATGGTGGTGATCGGCGGCGGCGTGATCGGGCTGGAACTCGGCTCGGTCTGGCGCCGGCTGGGCGCCGAGGTGACGGTGATCGAGTTCCTCGACCACATCATCCCCGGCAACGACGCCGAGGTGCAGCGCCAGTTCCACAAGATCCTGCAGAAGCAGGGGTTCGACTTCGTCATGGGCGCGGCGGTGACGGGCGTCGAGGCGGGCAACCGGCTGACGGTCAGCTACAAGCTGCGCAAGGACGACAGCGCGCACACGACCGAGGCGGACGTGGTGCTGGTCGCGACGGGGCGGCGGCCCTACACGGCCGGCCTGGGGCTGGAGACGGTCGGTGTCGAGATGACCGAGCGCGGCCAGGTGAAGACCGATGCGCATCTGCGCACCAACGTCGACGGCATCTGGGCGCTTGGCGACGTGGTGGCGGGCCCGATGCTGGCGCACAAGGCCGAGGACGAGGGCGCGGCGGTGGCGGATTCGATCGCCGGCAAGGCGGGGCACGTGAACTACGGCGTGATCCCGGGCGTCATCTACACCGCGCCGGAGGTGGCGAGCGTGGGGGCGACCGAGGAGGCGCTGAAGGCCGAGGGGCGGGCCTACAAGGCGGGCAAGTTCCCGTTTCTGGCAAACGGCCGCGCCAAGGCCAACCTGGTTGCCGAGGGCTTCGTGAAGATCCTGGCCGATGCCGAGACCGACCGGATCCTGGGCGCGCATATCATCGGGCCGGGGGCGGGCGATCTCATCCACGAGATCTGTGTCGCCATGGAGTTCGGTGCCGCGGCCGAGGATCTGGCCATGACCTGCCACGCCCACCCGACCTATT
>JBCBPG010000833.1:0-2214 GCA_039820865.1 Pseudomonadota bacterium | reverse complement strand
TCCCCTTTGAGCATTCAAAGGGGACTGCCCAGCGGCGAGCGTCCCCTTCCCCTTGCCCTTGTCGGTCGGTGGGCGGATCGCCCAGCCTACGGGGGACCACGCGGCGTCTCGGCAACAGACCCCGCAGGACTCGTCGCGGCGACCAGCCGCGATTCCGCTTACCCCCGGCCGATGAAGGGCATCGTGGTTGCCATCACGGTCATGAACTGGACGTTGGCCTCCAGCGGCAGCGACGCCATGTGCACCACCGCCGAGGCGACATGGGCCACGTCCATCACCGCCTCGGGCTTCACCGAGCCGTCGGCCTGCGGCACGCCCTTGGTCATCGGCGCGGCCATCTCGGTCAGCGCATTGCCGATATCGATCTGCCCGCAGGCGATGTTGAAGGGCCGGCCGTCGAGCGAGATCGTCCGCGTCAACCCCGTCACCGCGTGCTTGGACGCCGTGTAGGCCGAGGACCCCGGCCGCGGCACATAGGCCGAGATCGAGCCGTTGTTGATGATCCGCCCGCCCTGGGGGTCCTGGGCGCGCATGGCGGCGAAGGCCGCGCGGGCGACGATGAAGGCGCCCACGACATTGACCTCGATGACCTTGCGAAAGTCATCGACCTCGATCTCGTCCGGCGTCTTTCCGGGCAGCCCCATGCCGGCGTTGTTGAAGACCGCGTCGATCCGGCCCCAGGCGGCGGTCGCGCGGGCGAAGGCGGCCTCGACACCGGCGGCATCGGTCACGTCGCAGGGCAGCGGCAGGGCGTCGGCGCGCCCGCCGGCCGCCTCCTCCAGCGGCCCCGGCCGGCGGCCGACGAGGCCCACCTGCCAGCCGGCGTCGAGGAAGGCGTCGGCGGTGGTGCGGCCGATGCCGCTGCCGGCGCCGGTGACGATGATGGACGGCATGGGGCGTCTCCTTCGGTGCAGTCTGTTCGGTGCGATCGGGCGGGCCTCGGCCCTCAGTGGTTGTCGCGCGGCAGGTCGCGCGCCACGCGGCGATAGGCGGTGGCAAGCTCGAGACAGCCGCCATCGGCGAGCTGGCCGACATGGGTGCGGTAGATCTCCTGCCAGGGCGTCTGATGCTCGGGCTCGGGCGGCTCGAAGGCGGCGACACGCGCGGCCCAGAGCACCGGGTCGACCAGCGCATCCAGCCGCCGCGCGTTCAGGTCCAGCCGCACCCGGTCGCCCGTGACCAGCAGCGCAAGCCCGCCGCCCACCGCCGCCTCGGGCGAGGCATTCAGGATCGAGGGGCTCTCCGACGTCCCCGACTGGCGCCCGTCGCCCACCGTCGGCAGGTGGCTGACACCCGCGCGGATCAGGGCATCGGGCGGCTGCATGTTCACCACCTCGGCCGAGCCGGGATAGCCCACGCAGCCGACCCCGCGGATGAACAGGATCGTCCGCTCGTCGATGCCGAGACCCGGGTCGTTGATGCGGTCGTGGTAGTCCTCCGGCCCCTCGAAGACCACGGCACGGCCCTCGAAGACCCCCTCGCGCCCCGGCTCCGAGAGGAAGCGGCGGCGAAAGTCCGCGGAGATCACGCTGGTCTTCATCAGCGCGCTGTCGAAGAGGTTCCCGCTCAGCACCAGGAAGCCCGCCTGCGGGCGCAGCGGATCGTCATGCGGCCGGATCACCTCGCGGTCGAGGCTGGCGCGCCCCTCGAGAACCTCGCCCATCGTCCGCCCGCTGGCGGTCATCGCGCCCCCGCGGATCAGCCCCGCGCGCGCCAGTTCCCCCATCACCGCCGGCACGCCGCCCGCGCGGAAGAAGCTCTCGCCGAGATACTCGCCCGCCGGCTGCATGTTGACCATCAGCGGCACGTCGAAGCCGATCGTCTCCCAGTCCTTGACGTCGAGCGCGACCCCGGCATGGCGGGCGACGGCCTGCAGATGCGGCGGTGCGTTGGTCGAGCCGCCGATGGCGGTGTTGGTGACGATGGCGTTCTCGAAAGCCTCGCGGGTGAGGATGTCCGAGGGCTTGAGGTCCTCCAGCACCATCGCCACGATCCGCCGCCCGGTCTCGTAAGCCATCGCCATGCGCTCGCGGAAGGGCGCGGGGATGGCCGAGGCCCCGGTCAGCGTCATCCCCAGCGCCTCGGCCAGCGCATTCATCGTGCTGGCCGTACCCATGGTGTTGCAGTGGCCGAGCGAGGGCGCCGAGGCGCAGGCGCGCTCGATGAACTCGTCGTAGTCGATGGCGCCCTCGGCCAGGAGCCGCCGGCTCTCCC
>JBCBPG010000832.1:0-2221 GCA_039820865.1 Pseudomonadota bacterium | reverse complement strand
TACTGGTCGATCATGGTCACGCACAAGGACAGCGGCCTCACCTACGAGGACGTCATGAAGTGCGACGGCTCGATCGACTTCGGCATCGGCGACCCGAACTCGACCTCGGGCTTCCTCGTGCCGACGACCTTCGTCTTCGCCGCCGAGGGCGTGGACCCCAAGGCCTGCTTCAAGACCGTGCGCAACGCCAACCACGAGTCGAACCTGATCTCGGTCGCCACCCAGCAGGTCGACGCCGCGGTCGCCAACAACGTCGCGCTCTACCAGCGCCTCGCCGGCCAGAAGCCCGAGCTCGCGTCCGAGATCGTCGAGATCTGGCGCTCGCCGCTGATCGCCTCGGACCCGATGGCCTGGCGCCCCGAGATCGACGCGGCGCTGAAGGCGAAGATCCACTTCTTCTTCATGTCCTATGGCCGCCTCGGCACCGACGAGGAGGTTGCCGCGGCCCGCGAGAACCTCGCCCTCCTCGGCATGGGCCCGATGGTCCCCTCGTCGAACGCCCAGCTCTGGCCGTTCCGCGAGATGGAGGTGAACCGCGAGGTCCTGCGCATCCAGGGCGACGAGACCATGACGGATGCCGAGAAGGAGGTCGCGGTGGCCGAGCAGGAAGAGCTGCTCGTCCAGATCCGCGCTGCCGCCGCCGCGCGCCCGCGCAAGTGACCGCCCGGTCCTGACACAAAGACGGGCGCCCCCTGCGGGCGCCCGTGCTCGTGCCTGCCAGAGGTGGTCGATGGCCACCGACGCGGCAAGCATCGCTTCAGCCTGATGAGCGATGCTGGACGCAGGGTGGGCGGGGGGCCCGGACAGGCCCCGTGACGCAACGGATCGGGTGTCCGGCGCGCGGCCGCAAGCGGCCTCGCCCCACGCCCTCCAGCAAAGGCCCGGCGCATGAGCTCGACCACCATCGACCCCGCCCCCAGCGCCCCGATGGCCGGCCCGGCGTCCCTCCCGGCGCAGGCCTCGGTCGCCGTTCCGTCCAAGCCGCTCCAGGCCCAGGTCTTCGACGCCTTCATCTGGATCGCGCTGATCGCGATGCTGGTCTGGAGCTTTGTGCCGGCCGAGATGAATCGCCTGCCCGAGCTGGTCACCAATTCCGGCAACATCGGCATCCTGGCGGGCGACTTCTTCGACCCGACCTTCCGCTACTGGCGCAGTTATCTCGACCTGATGCTCGAGACCGTGCAGATGGCGATCTGGGGCAGCTTCCTGGCGGTCCTCTTCTCCATCCCCTTCGGCCTCCTCTCCTCCTCCAACATCGCACCGGCCTGGATCCTGTTCCCCGTCCGCCGGCTGATGGATTCCTTCCGCGCGATCAACGAGCTGGTCTTCGCGCTGATCTTCGTCGCCGCCGTCGGCCTCGGCCCCCTCGCGGGCGTGCTGGCGCTGGTCATCCACACCACCGGCACGCTGGCCAAGCTGTTCTCCGAGGCGGTCGAGGCGATCGACCCCCGCCCCGTCGAGGGCATCAAGGCCACCGGCGCGCGCCAGCTCCACGAGATCGTCTTCGGCGTCGTGCCCCAGGTGCTGCCGCTCTGGATCTCGTTCTCGCTCTACCGCTTCGAATCCAACGTCCGCTCGGCCACCGTGCTCGGCATCGTCGGCGCCGGCGGGATCGGGCAGTCGCTCTCGGAATCGCTCCGCGGCTTCGACTATGCGGCCGCCTCGGCGATCCTGATCATCATCATCGTCACCGTCTCGCTCTTCGACATCTTTTCGCAGCTGTTGCGCAAGGTGGTGATCGACGGCGAGGACCAGGTGAAGTTCGTCGCCTTCTCCTGCGCCCTGGTCGCCATCTTCGTGCTGATCGAGCTGATCCTGGCCGATGTGATCACCTTCGCCGCGCTGGCGCTGCCCACCGCGATCGGCTAGGCGCCGATCAGGATCGCATCGCGATCGCATCGGGGCCGCAGCGGGGGGAGCGATGTCTGCCGGGGCGCTCGGTGATCCCGCCACCCTGGCCGCGGTCGTCCTCATCATGGGGCTCGCGGCCTTTGCCAAGGGCGTCACGGGCCTCGGCTTCTCGACCGCGGCGCTGTCGTTCCTCGCGCTGGTCGTCGATGTGCGCCTGGCGATCCCGCTCGTCATCCTGCCCTCGCTCGCCTCCAACGCCCTGGTCATGGTGCGCGCGGGGCACCTGGCCGAGATGGCCTGGCGGTTCCGCTGGCTCTACGCGGGTGCGGCGCTGGGCGTCGGCTGCGGTCTGGTGCTGCTCGCCTCCACG
>JBCBPG010000831.1:0-2225 GCA_039820865.1 Pseudomonadota bacterium | reverse complement strand
GACCTGGGCGGCGGCCTCGGCCTTGAGATCGACAAGCAGGGAGCGGATGCGCGCCTGGCGTGCGGCAAGCTCGCTTGCGCGATCGGGGAGTGTGGATCGTGCCAGCTCGTTGCCAGACGGGGTGACGATCTCGACGAGGGTCGGTGTCGCCGGTGCCACCCGGAGGGCGCGGGCCAAGGCCGAGGAGATGACGAGACGACCAGCCTCCGCGCGGATGGTTGTGCCAGGCGGGAGGCGGTGCACCGGGGTCAGGCTCACGTCGCCGGGGAGTGACGCACCATCGACCGTGAACCACATGCCGGGGCCGGTGTCGGCGCCATCCCAGAGGGCGATCAGATATAGCGGCGGCTCCGCGTGGACCTGTGCTGCGGCAACGGGGCTGACGAACAGTGCCAGGATGAGGGTCAGCGTTCTCATTCGCCGTGCAGCTCCCTCAGGTCTTGTCGCGCGGCTTCGTTGAGGCTCTCGAAGTCGAGCTGTTCGGTGCGGCCGATGGTGCGATCGAGGACGTCGAGACGCTCGACGCCAGAGGGCATTGCGTCAGTGTAGGCGCGACCGGTCCCGGTCAGTCCCTCGACGGACCAGTCGCTGCCATCGGGCAAGTTGCCGGTGTCGGCGAGGATCTTGACCCACTCGTCGAGGTTGATGTCGGAGAGGTCGTAGGTGTTGAAGTCCTCGATCGTGAAGCCGCCGCATTGCGGGTGTTCGGCCGAACCCCAAGAGAGGCCATTCAGGCGCTTGATCTCCTGCGCCATGATCCGGGAGAGGGGCGAGGCGTAGCAGCAATAGCTACGGCGGCGCTCGAGACAGACACCGAGGACCTTGTTGGCACAGTAGGTGCCATTGTACCGGCAACTCTTGAGTTGGCGTTGAACGGCCGTTTCCAACTCGCTCTCGGTGCAAACCCAGATAATCTCAACGAGCAACGTGAATATCTGATAGACCGTGTAGGCGATCATCACGGCACTAAGGACTGAGCCAGCAAGTTGGAGAGCGGGGCCCAGAACAAGATCGCTGGCCAGGACGCCACCTTCGGCCGCTATTCCACCTGTGGCAGTTTCAAACAACGCGTTGACAGCCGCTTCTCCAAATACCTCAAAAGTCCATTCGGCTGCCTGCTGAACGAGGTTCTCACCGATGGCCGCCTGGAGACCCTTGGCGGCGACATCATCGACGCTGAACACCTCGGTGCCGGTCAGCGAGTTGAAACCACTCGCAAAGGTCTTCTCGGCATAGGTCCAGGCATTCACGAAGGGGTTGGAGACATACTCCCAGGCGCCGCGGATCGGGCCGGTGTCGAGCAGACCGGTCTTCGAGTTGAGCTCCACCATCGCGAAGGCGAGAGACATGTAGTCGGCGAGCGAAACGCCGTCGGGTGCTTCGCAGCAGTTCTGGATCCCGAAGAACGCCACCTTGCAGCTGCGTTTCTCACCATTGAAGATCCGACACTGCGAGGCGTCGAGGACTGGATCATCAGGCGTGCCGCAGTCGGTGTCGTTGGCGGCGAACTCGACGGCCGAGACATGCGCCGCGACCTCAGCGAAACTCGTGTTTGTCTCGTAGTCGAGATCGATGAAGTCATCCCCGAGACCGCGAACAGGACCTGGGCAGACCAGCTCCTTGCGTATTGCCGCGGAACTGACCTGGGATGTCTCGGTGCAGAGGTAGGTATCCTCCCATATCCCCTCGGTGACGCCCTCTACGTCGAGCGAGATGCTGGAAATCAAGCTACAGGCAGGATCGCCCTCGAGCGTGTTGCAGGCGTAGCCGGCGCCGTCCGCAGGGTTGGCCTCGACGCCGCCGGTGGGGGCACACGTCGAGTAGTCGACCTGGACACGAGAGGCGGTAACAGGGATGTCGCCGGTGAGATCGAAGGGCGGTGGATCGAACTGGCTCGCGGCGGGATGACCCTCGCAGATCTCCCCGATCCCGGTCAGAATGCAGCTGTTCATCACCGCGAAGGCAGGCTCACAGCCGTTGTCGCGGGCGGCGCCCAGATCGCCAAGGGCGGCCTGCGAGCCCCAGCCGTTCTCGACAACGTAGGTGTCGGATGTCGCGAAACCGAGCGCGACCGCGACCGGTTTGCAGGCCCAGGTGGTGTTGCCACCCTTGTCGACGACTGAGCAGTCGTAGGGGGCATCGACGATGAGCGTCGCGGTGCCGGTCGCGCAATCGCGCTCCCAGTCGGTAACGCCGTAAGGGCCCGACGGCGCCTCGTCGGTAAG
>JBCBPG010000830.1:0-2228 GCA_039820865.1 Pseudomonadota bacterium | reverse complement strand
TCCCAAGCGTCTCGCCGTAGTGCAGCACGTCGCGCACCTCATGGCGATCTAGCGCTCCGGCGCCTACGACGGGCCCTACCACGAGCTCGGCGGCATGCTCTCGGCGCTGGACGGGGAGACGCCCGAGACGCTGCGCATCCCCGCGCTGGCCGAGCGTGTCGCGAACGGCGGTGCGGCGGGGGACGGGGAGGGAGCGCAGGGCGGCGCCAGCGCCATCGCCGAGGTGATCCTCGCGCTGCCGGCGACGATGGACGGGCAGACGACGGCGCACGTGATCCAGGACTATCTCGCCCCGCTCGGCGTGGCGGTCAGCGCGCTCGGTCGCGGCGTGCCGGTCGGCGGCGATCTCGACTACCTGGACGACGGCACGCTGACGGCCGCGCTCACGCAGCGCCGCCAGGTCTGAGATTGGTCTGAGCCGGGTCTCAGGCGGGACCGGGCCGGGTCCGGACCAGGGCCGGGCCAAGTCCGGGACAGGTCTGGGACAGGTCTGGGGCGTGTGTCCCGGACCGGGCGTTGCGGTGCCCGCCGGGGACTGCGCATTATCGCTTCCGCCTGCTTTTCGAACCCGCGTTAACCATCTGTTAAGACGAGTCATCCAGCGTCAGGAACGTGGTCAGGGCGGTCCGGGTTCAGCGCACCCGAATGCACGCGCCGCCCCTCCGTGTTTCCGGGGGGCGGCTGGACGCAGAAGGATGCAGAACCAGTGGCGCCGGTCGGGCGCCGAACAACGCGAACACACCAGGTTCCAGCGCGCACACACGCTCGAAGTGACGGAAACGGGCGACGCTACGACAGTCTCGTCTGGTCAGGAGCGGGACCGGGCCCAGCAAGCACACCTGCAACGCAATCACCTGTGCGGTGACGATGTGAAGATGTCCCCGGGCTGTGTCGCCATTGGGGCCTGCCGTCGGCATCTTCTCGGTTTCTTGCCGATCCGCACGCCAAAATCGTGTGTCACCTGCCAAGATCTTCGCTCAGGGGGCGAGGATTTCGCGCGGATTACATGATCGGGGCGAAATCCGGTCGGGATCCGGTCGAACCGGCGATCCCGGCCCCTGGAGCGCTTGGCGACCTGACTGCGTCAGGTATCGCGCTCCAGGTTGTCTTGTTTGCCGCATTTTCTTGTCGCCAGACTGAGTCAGCCTGGCTGGAAAACGCTCTAGGCCCGCAGATCGATGCCGAGCCGCGCCGAAAGGCCCGCGGCTGCCTGGCGCGCGGCCCCGTCCCAGGCAGCGCGGCGGCTGAGGAAGAGGCTCGCCTGCGAGCGCAGGATCAGCCCGTCGTCGAGCACGCGCAGATGGTTGGCCCGCAGCGTCTCGCCGGACGAGGTGATGTCGACCAGCGCCTCGGCGGCGTGGTTCTTGGGCGCGGCCTCGGTGGCGCCCTGGCTGTCGATCAGGCGATAGTCCGCCACCCCCTTCTCGCGGAAGAAGCGGCGGGTCAGCGCGTGGTACTTGGTGGCGATGCGCAGCGCCTGGCCGTGGCGCGCGCGGAACCGTTCGGCCGCGTCGTCGAGATCGGCCATGGTCTCGACATCGACCCACCAGCCCGGCACCGCGACCACCAGATCGGCATGGCCGAAGCCCATCAGGCTGGCGAGGCGGAGCGCGCGGGTCCAGTCGGTGACCCGCTCCTCGACCAGGTCCTGGCCGGTGACGCCGAGATGGACCTGGCCCGCCTCGAGCGCGGCCGGGATCTCGCCGGCCGAGAGCATCGCGATGCCGAGCCCGGGCGCGCCCTCGGCCTCGGCCGCGTATTCGCGCCCCTCGCCGGTGCGCCGGATCGTGACGCCGCGGGCGGCGAACCAGTCGATGGTGTCGGCCTGGAGCCGGCCCTTGGAGGGCAGCGCCAGCACGAGGTCGCCGGAGGGGACCGCCCGGGCGCGGCGGGGTGCCAGCAGTGCCGGCATGGCCGGGGCGTCGCGGGGCGATGGCGGGGCCATGCCGTCCATCGGCAGGCGGGCCTGCGGCGGTGACGCCTCCGGCGGGCGGGCCTGCGGCGGGGACGCCTCCGGCGGGTGGGCCTGCGGCGGGGACGCCTCCGGCGGGCGGGCCTGCGGCGGGGACGCCTGCGGCGCAGGGCCGCCGGCCGGGGCGGCCGTCGGCGCCTTCGCCGTCTCCCCGGTGGCGGGCATCGGCGCGCCGGGGCGGGCCGCCATCGCGGCCTCGGGGCGGATCATGGCGCCGATGGCGGCCACGGGGCGGGTGGCGCCGAGGCGGCCGGTC
>JBCBPG010000829.1:0-2238 GCA_039820865.1 Pseudomonadota bacterium | reverse complement strand
GACCCGGACATCCGGCACCGCCCTGCATGGGGACCGGCGCCCTAGAGCGCTTGCCGACCTGACTGCGTCAGGTCTCGCGCTCCAGGTTGTTTTGCTTGCCGCATTTTCCAGTCAGACTGACTCAGTCTGGCGACAAGAAAATGCGGCAAACAAAACAACCTGGAGCGCGAGACCTGACGCAGTCAGGTCGGCAAGCGCTCTAGGGCGCCGGTCCCCATGCAGGGCGGTGCCGGATGTCCGGGTCAGCGGATCTCCCGTCGATCCGGAAGGATGGCGACTTTCCTTCGGTCGGTGAGGTCGGCTTTCCGGCACCGGGACCGCTCGCGACAGCCGGAGTGGAATCCTTATACCGTACAGCGCCTTACGGGTGATTTCAGGCATGACGAAGATCAATCGGCGATCGCGGAAATGCGCATCCAGGTCAAATGAGGGCCGCTTTCGCGCCCTGCGCGTGCGACGCCCCGGCCCTGTCTCCGATCGCGGTATGCCGCTCCGCTGCTGGCCCCTCTTGCTGTCCCCTTTCCCGCGCCCTCCCACGTCAGAATAGCGTCCAGACAGCGAACATAAAAAGAACGTGAGAGTATCAAAGAAGGATCCGCCCGTTTCGGTGCCGTTCACTTCCAGGCGTCTATCCTGACGTGGGTGGGCAGGGCCCTCGTCGTGCCTGTCCCGTGGCGCGCCGTCGTCTTCGGGCCGGGTCAGCGGGCCGCCTGGGGCGATGTCCTGGACGCGGGTGAGGGCGGCGCCTGCCGATGTACGTGCCTCATTCGGACTGGACAGGAGGTACGTCCCTCATCTAGGGTCCTCCCGACGCCGCCTTCAGGGCGGGGCAGGGCGCGCAACGGACGCGTCTCGGACCAAGGGAGGACAACCATGAAGACGACGCATCTGATGGCTGCCACCGCCGTGGCGGCGCTCGCCGTCGCGGCCGCGCCCCGTGCCGCCCAGGCCGACGAGCTGACGCTCTGCTGGGCCGCCTGGGACCCGGCGAACGCGCTGATCGAGCTCTCCAAGGATTTCGAGGCGAAGACCGGCCACGAGATGAGCTTCGAGTTCGTGCCCTGGCCGAACTTCGCCGACCGCATGCTGAACGAGCTGAACTCGGGCGGCCAGCTCTGCGACCTGATGATCGGCGACAGCCAGTGGATCGGGCTGGGCGCCGAGGCGGGGCACTACGTCAAGCTGAACGACTTCTTCGATGCCAACGGCATCTCGATGGACGACTTCATCCCCGCGACCGTCACCGGCTACTCCGAGTGGCCCAAGGGGACGCCGAACTACTGGGCGCTGCCGGCCTTCGGCGACGTGGTCGGCTGGACCTATCGCAGGGACTGGTTCGAGCGCCCCGAACTGCAGGCCGAGTTCAGGGAGAAGCACGGCCGCGATCTCGGCGTGCCGGTCTCGCTCGAGGAGCTCAAGGACATCGCCGCGTTCTTCCAGGGCCGCGAGATCGACGGCACCACGGTCTACGGCGCCGCGATCTATACCGAGCGGGGCTCGGAAGGCATCACGATGGGCGTGACCAACGCGCTCTACAACTACGGCTTCCTCTACGAGGATCCGGAGAACCCGTACAGCATGGCCGGTTTCGTGAACTCGCCCGAGGCGGTGGCCGGGCTCGAGTTCTACAAGGAACTCTACGACTGCTGCACGCCGCCGGGATCGTCGGACTGGTACATGTCCGAGAACATCGACGCCTACAAGTCGGGCCAGGTGGCGATGCAGATGAACTTCGCCTTCATCTGGCCTGGCGTTCATGCCGACCCGAATGTCGGCGGCGATAAGTCGGGTTACTTCCCGAACCCGGCCGGCCCGGGCGGGCATTTCGCGCAGCTCGGCGGTCAGGGCATCTCGGTCGTCGCCTATTCGGACGCGCAGGAGGCGGCGCTGGAATACATCCAGTGGTTCGCGGAGCCGGAGGTCCAGGCGCGCTGGTGGGAGCTCGGCGGCTACTCGGCGCTGAAGGCGGTGGTCGAGGACCCGGGCTTCGCGACCAGCCAGCCCTATGCCCAGACCTTCCTCGACTCGATGGCGATCGTGAAGGACTTCTGGGCCGAGCCCGCCTACGCCTCGCTGCTCCTGTCGATGCAGGATCGCGTCCATTCCTACGTCATCGCCGGCGAGGGCACGGCGCAGGAGGCGCTGGACGCGCTGGTCGAGGACTGGGTCGAGGTCTTCGAGGACGAAGGCAAGCTCTGAGCTGAAGCGCCGCAAGGCCTCCCCCCTGGCCCCCCTCCG
>JBCBPG010000828.1:0-2240 GCA_039820865.1 Pseudomonadota bacterium | reverse complement strand
GGCGAGATCAACCGGCTGCCCGGTCGGAGCAAAGCGCCCCTCGACCAAATCATTGCGGTGATAGAGGTCGATCAGCCAGGTCTTGGCCAGCGCACCGGGCAGATCGGGCCTGTCGGCCAGCCACTTCTCCATCGCCAGGAAAGTCGTGATCTGCGCCCGGTCGGTGGCGATCTCCAGCATCTCGACCGCGTATTTCTGCAGCGTGCGCACCGGGTTGAGCTGATTGAAAATCAGGCCCGTGATCAGGCCCGAGAGCGTGCCGTCAATATCGACAAGGGCCGACAGATCCTCGGGCTCGAGCGAGCGCACCCAGAGGTTCAGCAGACCATGCGCCGGGTCGGCGTCGTGGACATCGGCGTGGCAATCGATGGGCGTGACGGCCAGCATCAGCCGGTCAAGATGCCGCGGCATCGAGGCCGCGAACGCCGCCGCCATGGTCCCGCCCATGCAGATGCCCAAGAGGGTGACACCCGCCGCCCCCGAAGCCGCGACCACCGCATCGACCATCGCCTGCATCTGCTCGAACGCGTAGTGTCCAAACCCGTGATGGCGGTCCTCGGCCCCGGTATTGCCCCAGTCCGCGACGAAGACATCCACGCCTGCGGCCAGCAGATTGCGCACGAGCGAGCGGTCGGGGCGCAGATCGGTCATCGTTTGCCGCCCGATCAGCCCATGGCAGATCAGCACCGGGCCAAGCTGCGGCGCCTGCCCGCCGAGCGGGCGATACCGCGCCACAGAATGGGCACCGTCGCGCCAGATCTCGTCCTTGGGGGTGGCGGCGATCTCGATCCCGGAAAGGTCGACATCGCTGAGGGTCCGCCCCATCTCCGCCGCCTGGCGCCGCCCGGCGCCGAGTTCCCGGCGTATCTCCCGCGGCAGCGCGTGGTGGACGGCGATCGCGGCGCGGACCGCATCGCGCTGCGCGGCCAGAAAGCGGTCGGAGCGTTGCAGGGTGATGAACGCACCCTCGGCAATCTGGAACCAGCGGTCACGCACCGCGCGCCAGTCGGGCGGCTGGCCCGTCCCCGCCCCCATGGCCCGGCACTGGATGCGGAACTGGTCCGCGATCTGGCCCCAGGTCTCGGCCAGCAACGCGCGATAGACGCCCGCTGCCCGGGCCATCGCCTGCGCTGGCGCATTGTCGGCGCAGAGGTGCGCCGGATCGGCAAGCTGCGCCCAGAACCCCTCGAACGCCTGCCAGTCCGGCAGTGCGAACCCGTCCGGGGTCTCGACCGCAGCCCCGGCGGCCGCCGCTGTCCAGAACGCCTGCTGCTGGGCTTGCCAGGCGGCCAGCATCGCATCTGTCCCGATCTCCTGCGCCGTGCCTGTGATCATCCGGGGGTGCCCATCTCAGGCAGCGCCGCCGCAATCCAGATGCGGCCCGACCCACTCCAGAAGCTGCTGAACAGAGATGCCTTCCTGTTGCGCCTCGAACACCGGATGCGGCGCGTCCGGCTCACGCAGCAACAGGTAGGGCCGCTTGCCCGGTGCACCGGGGACGATGTTCAGCTGCAAGCCGACCGTCCCGGCCTCCCCCGGCAGAGCGGTGTTCAGAAAGTCGAACATCGTGCCAAGATCGCGCTGTTCCTCCTGAAACGTCGCGGCGTAGCGACGGAAGTTCTCGGATGAGATCGTCGACCAGACCCCGAAGCAATAGGTGTCGCGCACCTCGGGGATCGCGACCGGGAGGAGACCGCGGATGAAGAAATACTCCTGCCCCTCGATCTGCATGGCGCAGAGGTCTTCATCGAGCGAGATCACCTCGGCCCCGTCGACGGGATTGAACGCTGACAGCGGCTCGAGGAACGACAGCTCGGGCAGCCCGGTCTTGGCCTCGCCGCAACAGGCGCAGGTGTAGGACCACGCCTCCAGACGTTTGTCGTCCGGGGGCACGGGTGGCATCTCGCCAGGGCCGCCGCCCTCTTCGTATTCGATGTCTTCCAGTTGCCAACCATCATCGTAGAGGATCGCGACCTTGCCCGGCGGCACATCGCCAAGCGTGCGAAGCTGCGGGAACTTGACCTCGAGAAACGCCGCGCACATCCGGGCCGTAGCGGCGGTGCTGTACCCGTCATCGGTCAGGAAATCCATCTCCCCGGCCTCGGCATGGAAGACACAGGTCAACGCCTCGGGCGTCTCCAGTGCGTTGCGGCAGACCATCACCTTGTCGAGCGGCTGGAGGTCGGAGATCTTCATGTCAGCCCCCCGCACCTGCGCTAAAGCATCGAGGGCACGACCTG
>JBCBPG010000827.1:0-2252 GCA_039820865.1 Pseudomonadota bacterium | reverse complement strand
TGGTGAACAGCTACAAGCGGCTGGTCAAGCAGGGCTCGATGTCGGGCTTCACCTGGGCGCCGATCTTCGCCTGCTACGGCAACAACAACCGCACCAACGCGATGCGCATCCCCAAGGGCGGCGGGCGCGTCGAACTCCGCGCCGCCGACAGCGGCTGCAACCCCTATCTCGGCGCCGCGATGTGCCTGGCCGCGGGACTGGAAGGCATCCGCGAGGGCCTCGACCCGGGCGACCCCAACACCGACAACATGTACCTCATCTCCGAGCGTGAGCGGCGCAAGCGCAAGATCGACATGCTGCCGCGCACGCTGGACGAGGCGGTGCAGGCCTTCAAGAAGGACCCGCTGTCCAGGGCCGTGTTCGGCGACGCGATGTTCGACAGCTGGACCGCCTACAAGGAGCAGGAGTGGCTGAGCTACCTCAACCACGTCTCCGACTGGGAGATGCAGCGCTACCTCCGCATGTTCTGACCCCTTCAGCGGTGCGCTCCACGCACCCTACGGGCCCGGCACAGGGTGCGTGAGACGCACCGCCGCCCCCACTTCGAGGCCGCCATGCAGCTCGACACCTTCACCACCGATCTCGACCTCGCCCGCGGCGGGCGGCTCCAGGGCTGCCGGTTGGTCTACGCCACCTGGGGCCACCTCAACGCCGAGCGCGACAACCTGGTGATCTACCCCACCCGCTTCGGCGGCACGCATGACAGCAACGCCTTCCTCATCGGTCCGGGCAAGGCGCTGGATCCGGAGCGGTGGTGCATCGTGGTGCCCAACATGCTGGGCAACGGCGTCTCCACCTCGCCCTCGACCACCGGGCTCGGCCTCGACTTCCCGCTGGTGACCCATGCCGACAACATCGCGCTGCAACGCGCCATGCTGGCCGAGCGCTTCGACGCAGCCCCCATCGCGCTCGCCATCGGCTGGTCGATGGGCGCGCAGCAGGCCTGTCGCTGGGCGGTCGAGGAGCCGTCGCGGGTCGCGCGCCTGCTGACGATCTGCGGCACGGCGCGCACGACGCCCCACAACCGCGTCTTCCTCGAGAGCCTGATCGCAGCCCTCGAGGCCGACCCCCGCTATGGCACGGCCGAGCCGCCCGTCGCGGGCCTGCGCGCCGCGGGCCGCATCTATGCCGGCTGGGCCTATTCCCAGCCCTGGCTCAAGCGCGCGGGCTATACCGAGCTCGGCTACCGCGACCTCGACGACTGGCTCGAGCGCTACTGGGACGCGCTCTTCATGGCCCGCGACGCCGGAGACCTGACCGCCATGTGGCGCACCTGGCTCACCAACGACGTCGCCGACGGCGGAGACCTCAGCGAGGCGCTGGACCGCATCAAAGCCCGCACCACCGTCACCACCGCCACCACCGACCTCTACTTCACCCCGGCCGACTGCGCCGCCGAAGCCGCGATGATCCCGGGCGCGCACTACGAGGACCTGCAAACCGACCGGGGCCACATGGCCGGCTCGGGCCAGTCAACGGAGGATACACTGGCGCTGGACGCGATCATCGACCGCCTCATCAGCACCTAGGCACCTCGGCGACCGGAATGCGGACTGAGCACCAATTCGCTGCGGCTGAGCCAAGGTCTGCTTCAGAAGACAGGAATTTTCAACATCAGTGGTTTCTGACCGCGCCAAATGCGCCTCAGTTCTGGCGTGTGGGGTGGCGAGAAGGGGGCCCGTTCGGGAATTGTCAAATACGCGACAGTGTTTTGGCGAAACGTCGACTATGGCACGGGTTAGAAGGGTTGGAGATCTTTGCGCTCTTGTCGCCATGATCACGACGGATCAACCCCATAGCTCAAAAGGAGCTTGGCGATGTCACGCGACGACATGCGACGCTATTTCCTCATATTGATCGCGGTGTGCATAGCCCCGATCGCGCTGTCCTACGGGATGAACCCTGAGGTCAGCTTGCCCTGGCTGCTGGGCATCGATGCGTCAGATCCTAACTTGCGCAACATCTTCCGCGCGGTGATGGGCCTCTATCTCGCCCTCGTCGCCTTGTGGATCGCCGGCGCGCTGAGATCCGACCTGCGCCTGCCCGCGTTGTACAGCCTGTTCGCGTTCGTGACTGGAATTGCGCTCGGGCGGATCGTGAGCGTCGTGGTGGACGGCTGGCCGCATCCACTCCTGCTCTTCTACCTCGTGAGCGAGATCGGCCTCGCGCTCATCAGCGGTTGGCTCATCTTTGGCCCACCGACCAAGTCCGCACGCGCCTAGAGCATTTTCCAGCCAGACTGACTCAGTCTG
>JBCBPG010000826.1:0-2253 GCA_039820865.1 Pseudomonadota bacterium | reverse complement strand
GTCTCGCGCTCCAGGTTGTTTTGTTTGCCGCATTTTCTTGTCGCCAGACTGAGTCAGTCTGGCTGGAAAATGCTCTAGCGCCGGACCGCCATCACCGCATGGGCGACAGCGGGGAGCGCCATGGGCGTGTATGTTCTCATTATGTTCATGGGGCGGGGTGTATCCTGACGCGGGTGGGCAGGGCCCTGCCCCACGCGATCGGGCTCAGCGCAGGTTCGGCGGGGTCAGGAACGGGATGTCGTCCAGGGTGACGACCCGGTACTCGATCACCCAGTAGAGGAGCGCGAAGACCACCGCCGTGATCGCCGTGGTGATCAGTGCCTTCACGCCGATCCGCGCGTTGACGGGCGCCGAGGCGGGGGTGCCGGGCTCGACCTCGCCGGCCTCCTGCTGGCTGGTCTGGCCGAGCGGCAGGACCATGTGGAACACCAGTGCCCAGATCACCATGAAGAAGACGATGGCCGAGGTGATCGACATCAGGCCTGCTCCAGCTCGACCAGCGTACCGGTGAAGTCCTTGGGGTGCAGGAACAGCACCGGCTTGCCATGGGCGCCGATCTTCGGCTCGCCATCGCCCAGCACCCGCGCGCCCCCGGCCTTCAGGCGGTCGCGCGCGGCGGTGATGTCGTCGACCTCGTAGCAGAGATGATGGATGCCGCCGGCGGGGTTCTTGGCCAGAAAACCCGCGATCGGGCTGTCCGCGCCCAGCGCGCCCAGCAGTTCGACCTTGGTGTTCGGCAGCTCGACGAAGACCACCCGCACGCCGTGGTCCGGCTCGTCCTGCGGCGCCGAGACGACGGCCCCAAGCGTATCGCGGTACTGCGCGGTCGCGGCCTCGAGGTCGGGCACCGCGATCGCAACATGGTTCAGCCTGCCGATCATCGCCGTCCTCCCCGGGTATGCCTCGGGAGAGGACCTAGCGGCGCCAACCGCAGCGCACAAGCGCATGCGGCGACAGGGCCCAGCCGAGGCGCCCGGCCGAGGGGCCCCGCCGAGAGGCCCGGCCGAGCGGCGGCCGCACGGTCGCCTCAGCGGCTGTAGAGCCGGCGCCCGTTGCCCTCGCGCCCCTCGCGACGGAAGCCGAAACGGTCGCCGCCGACCTCGGGCGCCACCGTATCGGTGGTCACGAAAAAGCCCCTGCCGAAAAAGCCGGGATCGGCCGCGCGCGCGCGGGGCTGGTCCTCGTCGCCCTCGTTCACGCTGGCGAGCGCCCGGGCCAGCGCCGGGTTGATCGGCGCCTGTTCGGCCTCCTGCTGCTGTGCCGCCGCCGGAGCCGCCAGGAGAGCGAGCGCGAGCGCCGCGCCGGTGAGAGCCTCGATCCGCATGTCGTCCTCCGTTGCCGTCCAGGGCACTCACATGGGGCCGCATGAGCGAGGCGGCATCAAGGCGGCATTCACGCCTTCTTGCGCCGAACGCCCCTTGAGATGCCGTCACGCCTCACCATGGCTGCAACGAAATCCACGGCTTCCGATATCCTCGCGATTACCGGGCCTTGCCGCGGCTTTCTTCACGCATGCGCCGCCGCCTCACGCGCGGATCTGGCGGGCGATGATCAGCTTCTGGATGTCGCTCGTGCCCTCGTAGATCTGGCAGACCTTCTGGTCGCGATACATCCGCTCGACCTCGTAGTCGGCCAGGTAGCCATAGCCGCCCAGCACCTGGATCGCGGCCGAGGTCACGCGCTCGGCCATCTCCGAGGCGTAGAGCTTGGCCATGCAGGCCTCCTTGAGACAGGGCTCGCCCCGGTCCTTCATTGCCGCGGCGTTCAGCACCAGCTGGCGCGCCGCCTCAAGCTCGGTCGCCATATCGGCCAGCCGGAACTGCACGGCCTGCAGGTCGAAGATGGGCTTGCCGAAGGCCTCGCGCTCGTCCGCATAGCTCAGTGCCTTGCGATAGGATGCCTCGGCCAGCCCGACCGCCTGCGCGGCGATCCCGATCCGCCCGGCCTCGAGCGAGGAGAGCGCGATCATGTAGCCCTGCCCCTCCTCGCCGATCAGCTGCTCTGCCGCGACCTCGAGGTCGTTGAAGGCCAGCGCGCAGCTGTCCGAGGCCTTCTGCCCCAGCTTCTGCTCGACCCGCACGATCTGGTAGCCGGTCGCCTGGTTGGCAGTCACGAAGCAGGAGATGCCCTTCTTGCCCTTCTCGGGGTCGGTCACGGCGAACAGCACCGTGGTCTGGCCGATCCGGGCCGAGGAGATGAACTGCTTGGACCCGTTCACCCGCCAGCCGGCATTGGTGCGCTCGGCCTTGGTGC
>JBCBPG010000825.1:0-2255 GCA_039820865.1 Pseudomonadota bacterium | reverse complement strand
GTCCGCGCGTCCAGCAGCGTTCGCCGAAAGGTAACGGGATCGTGGCAACGATGACGCGGGAGGGAGGGGGAATGCGCGTTTCCTTCTGGTCCCAAACGCCGCGCTAGCGCGGCGGTTGGGACCCGGGCGGCGCCTGCGCTGCTTCGGCGGGCGCGGGTGGGCCGATCAGGGCGAGGACCAGCGCCAGGACCGTGGCACTCCCCGCCAGACCCGCAGCCAGCCACCACGCCGCCCCACCGCCAACGCTCTCCTGCAGCGCGCCCGCCGCCAGCGTGGCCAGCGCCATCGCAACGCCCGAAGTCAGGCCCAGCAGCACGCCCTGCCCGCTCGCCTGCAGCCTCAGCGCCAGGTGCCGCGCGACGAAGGCCATGGTGGCCAGGTGGACCAGCCCGAAGGTGAAGGCGTGGCTTGCCTGCAGCGCCCAGAGCGCCCAGTCCGGCGGCCCCAGCGCCATCGCCCCCCAGCGCAGCACCCCCACGGCCGCCCCCGCCGCCAGCGCCAGGATGGCGCCGAGCCGCGTCACCCAGGCCCGCCCCGGCCCCAGCATCAGCACCGTCTCGGCCACCACCCCCGTCGCCCAGAGCGCGCCGATCATCGTCGGATCAAGGCCACCGCGGGCGAACTCGAGCGAGCCGAGCAGGTAGAAGGGCCCGTGGCTGGCCTGCGCCGCCGCCGCCGCCAGCGCGAAGAGCAGGAGGCGCGGATCGGCCATCAGCGCCAGACCCTCGCGCCAGCGGGCGCTGTCGTCGGCGAGACTGGTACCCGGCGGTGCCCCGCCGCCGGGATGGGCGAGGCCGAAGCCCGCGGTTGCGAGGCAGGCGACCGCCAGCGTCCAGAGCGCGGCGTCGGGGCCAGTCTGGCCGATCGCCCATCCGACGCCGAGATTGGCGAGCAGGAAGGCGATCGAGCCCACGGCCCGGACAGGGGCGTAGGAGAAGCCGTGGATGCGGGCCGCGCGCACGCCCAGCGCCTCGCCGAGCGGGATCATCGGCGACAGCGTCAGCGTCACCGTGAGGGTGAGGGCGAGAAGCGCGGGCCGCGTTTCGGCCGCGAGGTGGAGCAGGAACACCACGGCCGCCGCCAGGCCGGCCACGCCCAGCATCGCACGGCGCACGGCATAGCGGTCGGCGATGGCGGCCAGGATGGCGTTGGCCGCGATGCGCAGCACCAGGCCCGCGCCGAGATAGAGGCCGATCTCACCCTCGTCGAGGCCCCAGTCGGCCAGCCAGACCGGCCAGAACGGCAGATGGGCGCCGACGGCCACGAAGATGGCCGCGTAGTAGCCAGCGGTCAGCCACTGTGCGCGTCGGCGGTCGGCGGGGGAGAAACCGACGGCCGGCCGACCCCCGCCGGCCGCGCCGGTCATGCCAGGCCGAAGGCGGCGTAGGGCAGGAAGCGGACCGGATCGCCCTCGGCAATCTCCAGCGCGTGATCGGGCAGCTCGACCAGCCCGTCGGACCAGCTGAGGCTGCCGACGAGGCCCGAGCCCTCGGAACGGAAGCGCTCGACCCGGCCGTCCGCGGCCAGGCGCGCGCGCAGGTACTCGCGCCGCCCCGGGCGCTTTCCAAGCGCGAAGGCGGCGGGGGCCAGGTGGCCCTGCGGCAGGTGCCAGCGCCCGCCGGCCATGACCTCGAGCGCCGGGCGCGCGAAGACCAGCGCGCAGACGAAGGCCGCGACGGGGTTGCCGGGCAGGCCGAAGACCGGGCGCCCGCCCCAGCGGCCGAGCGCCAGCGGCCGCCCCGGCTTGACCGCGATCCGCCAGAGGCCGAGCGCACCCTCGGCCTCCATCAGCCGGCTGACATGGTCCTCGTCGCCGGACGAGGCGCCACCCGTTGTCAGGATCACGTCGGCCATGGCGGCCCCACGGCCCAGCGCCTCGCGCACCGCCTCGGCCCGGTCGGGCGCACAGCCGAGATCGACCGGCGCATGGCCGAGCGCCTGCGCCAGCGCCAGCAGCATCGGGCGGTTGGCGTCGAAGATGCCGGGCGCGTCGGGATCGGCGCCGGGCTGGATCAGCTCGTCCCCGGTCGAGAGCACGCCGACACGCAGCGGCAGATGCGCCGCCACCCGGTCGACCCCGGCTACGGCCAGCCGCGCGAGATCCTGCGGCCGGAGCCTGTGGCAAGGCTCGAGCAGCGTCTCGCCCCGGCGTGCATCCTCGCCCCGCGGCCGCGTGTTGGCGCCCTGGCGGCGGGGCGGGCGGAAGGTGACCGCGCCCTCGGCGCCCTCGGCCTCCTCCTGCAGCACCACGCTGT
>JBCBPG010000824.1:0-2256 GCA_039820865.1 Pseudomonadota bacterium | reverse complement strand
CGGCAGCCGGTTCTGGCCGATCAGCCTCATGAAGTGGCTGGCGCGCTACCCGCATGCCGCCGGCACCTGGTTCGGCGCGGGCCATACCATCCCGATGGGCGAGCCGCTCGGCGACGACACCGTCATGGACGGTGTCCTGCTCGACCATCCCGCCAGCTGGCCCGAGGCGGCGCAGAGCCTGCGCCTGCCCGCCGGCGACTGGCTCACCTTCATCGCCGTCTATCCCCTCCACCCGGCCGAGATGCAGCTCAAGGTCGATGAGGGGACCGACACGCTCAGACAGCGCCTCGCGCGCAATCGTGTCAGCGAGGTGCTGGATCCCCGGCGCCCCGACGCGACCAAGGTGAGGCGACTGTTCGGCCTGTTCTGACCGGGCCCAAGCCAGGGAGGCACTCATGATCGGTATCGTCGTCTCGATTGTCGTCGCCAGCGTCGTCTCGGTGCAGGCCGCCTATGCCGGCGCGCCCCGAAAGATCACCATCCCCGCCGCCGCGGGCATGGCCGGCGTCATGGCCGCCTTCTGGGCGCTGGCGGTCGAGACCCTGTTCCCCCATCCGGACTTCTGGGCCCATGTCCTGCAGTCGATGGCCACCGGCTTCGTCGCCGCCGCGATCGGCGCCGCCCTCTTCACCTACGCCGCCACCAACCTGATCACCAAGATCATGGCCTTCAAAGAGAAGTACCCCGAGCGGTGAGCGAGGACGCCGAGGCCGGGGACAGCCCCTTCACCCTCCATCGTGAGCGCCAGCGCATCACCGAGGGCGCCGATCCCGGCTGGCCGGCCCGCATGGCCGCGCTCGAGCGGCACTATGCCCGCCATTTCGGCCCCCATGACGAGGTGGTGCATCCCTGGATCGAGCGGACGGCGCTGCACATCGACGTCGTCGCGATCCCGCCGCGCGAGGGGCGCGCCTACTGGACGCTCGCCACGCTCGGCATGAGTTCGCGCGCCATGGCGGCGCCCGACCCGGCGCTCCGCTATGCCGAGGTCATGATCGGCGTCGAGGCACCCGGCGCCACGCGCGCCGGCGATTTCCTGAAGGGCGACCTCCTCTACCCCGTCGCCCTTCTCCGCGCGCTCGCCGCCATGCCGCACGAGATGGGGACGTTCTTCGCGGCCACGCACACCACCAACGTCCCCGACATCGCCCATGCCGACCCCGCGATGGACTGCGTCCTCTTCGTACCCCCGTTCCTGTCGGACGAGAGCGCCGATATCTGCGCGGTGGACGCGGGCGAGCATGTCGTCATCCTCGCCGCCGTCCCGATCCACCGCGCGGAGATCGCCTTCGCCCACAACCGCGGGTCCGAGGCGCTGATCGACCGGTTCTGCGCGGCCTCGGTCACCGAGGTCTATGTCCCCGGCCGCCCCTCCGCCGTGGGCCCGGGCCTCGCCAGCCGCTTCCTCGGCGCGCTGGGCCTCGGATGACGGCGCTGGCGCGGCATAGCGGGCGCCCGCCCACCGGCCCCGCGGGCGACCGCACGGCCGAGGAGCAGGCGGCGCTCCATGCCTTCCGCCTCGCCCGCGCGCGCGCCTGGTTCGAGGCCGCGGCGGCCGCGGCGCCCGACCGGCTCTGCCCGATCTGCGGCTATGCGGGCCCCTTCAGCCCGGTGCGCCACAAGATCGGCATCTGGTGCCCCGGCTGCGACAGCCGCCCGCGCCACCGGCTGATGCATCTGTGGCTGACCCGTACCGCGGTCCTGCGCGAGGGCCTGCGCATCCTCCACTTCGCCGCCGAGCCGTTCCTGCGCCCGATGGCCGAGGCCGCGGGCAGCACCTACACCACCGCCGACATCGCCCCCGGCTTTGACCGCGTGCTGGACATCGAGGCGATCGCCCTGCCCGACGCCTGCCAGGACCTCGTCATCGCCAACCACGTGCTGGAGCATGTCGACGACGCCCGCGCGCTGGCCGAATGCGCGCGCATCCTCGCCCCCGGCGGGCGCCTCGTCGTGACCGTGCCGATCATCGAGGGCTGGGAGACGACCCTCGAGGCCCCCGGGGACGCCGATGCCGAGACCCGCGCCCGCCTCCTCGGCGACCCCGACCACCGCCGCTTCTACGGCCGCGACATCCGCGACCGGATCGCCGCCGCCGGCCTCGCCGTCGAGACGGTCACGGCCGCCGAGCCCGACGTGTCCACCCACGGCCTCAACCGCGGCGAGACCCTGTTCATCGGGGTGCATCCATGACCGACACCGCCCCCGCGGCGCGGCCGAAGAAGTTCGCACGCGCCCTGCCGGCGGCCGCGCCGG
>JBCBPG010000823.1:0-2257 GCA_039820865.1 Pseudomonadota bacterium | reverse complement strand
GGGCGCCAGCCGCATCATCGCGCCGATCCGGCCGGGCAGGTACCGGCCGACGGCCCTGGCACGACCGGGCGCTGCGCTGGATGCTGCGTCAGATCCTGCCCTATCCCAACCGCTTCCGCGTCGCGATGCTGGGCGCGCAGATCGCCAGGCCCGTCGGCCGGTACCTGCCCGGCCGGATCGGCGCGATGATGCGGCTGGCGCCCGCGCGGATCGAGCCGCCGGCGCGCCACGACCGCCCCCAGGTACACCCCGCCGAGGGCGAGCGCCGCGGCCGGGTCGCGCTGATGACGGGCTGTGCGCAGATGGCGCTGGATGCCGAGATCAACGGCGCGACCATCCGGCTGCTGACCCGCCACGGTTACGATGTCGTGATCGCCGAGGGCATCGGCTGCTGCGGCGCGCTGGAGCACCACATGGGCCGCTCGGACGTCGCGCATCAGCGGGCCGCGCGCAACATCCGCGCCTGGATGCGCGAGAAGCGGGGCGAGGGGCTGGACGCGGTCATCATCAACACCTCGGGCTGCGGCACGACGGTCAAGGACTACGGCCACATGCTGCGCACGGATGCGGCGCTGGCCGAGGACGCTGCCACGATTTCGTCGCTTGCCCGCGATATCTCCGAGTTCATGGCAAAACGCGGTCTCGACACCCCGACCCATGCGGCGCCGATGCGGGTCGCCTATCATGCCGCCTGCTCGCTCCAGCACGGGCAGAAGGTGACGGGCGCGCCCAAGTCGCTGCTCCGCCAGGCGGGCTTCACGGTGGTCGAGCCGAAGGACCCGCATCTCTGCTGCGGCTCGGCCGGCACCTACAACCTGCTCCAGCCCGCGATCGCCGAGGAGCTGAAGGCGCGCAAGGTCGCGACGCTGGAGGCCAAGGCGCCCGAGGTGATCTCGGCCGGCAATATCGGCTGCATGCAGCAGATCGGCGGCGGGACCGGGGTGCCGGTGGTGCACACGGCGATGCTGCTGGACTGGGCGACCGGCGGGCCGGTGCCGCGCGCGCTCGAGGGCCGGGTGCCGGCTGCGGCAGTGGGGGCAGCAGGGGTGGCGGCCGAATGAGCACCCTTGTCCGCCTCGCCCTCGCGCTGGTCATCGCGGCGCTGATGCCGGTCGGTGCCGCGGCGCTCGACCTCGACCGCCGGCGCATGCTGACGACGGCCGAGCACAAGCCATGGAAGGCGGTGGGCCGGGTCAATGTCGCGGCGCTGAGCGAGACCTCGATGTGCACCGGCACGCTGATCTCGCCCGATATCGTGCTGACCGCGGCGCATTGTGTCTTCTCGAACCGCACCGGGCAGGTCCACGCGGTCGGCAACGTCCACTTCGTCGCCGGCTGGCGGCGCGGCACGCGCGTCGCCCATCGCAAGGCGGTCGAGATCGTGGTCCATCCCGGCTATGCCCATGGCGGCGAGATCACCTTCGACCTCGTCTCGGCCGATGTGGCGCTGATCCGCCTGGCCGAGCCGATCCCGCCCGATGTCGCCCCCGCCTTCCCGATGGCCGAGGCCAGCTTCGACGTGAACCTGACGCTGATCAGCTATCGCCAGGACCGCGCCCATGCGCTCACGCGCCAGGACGGCTGTGACCTCGACGGCTCGAAGGGCACGGTGCTGGTGCTGGACTGCGACGTGACCTTCGGCGCCTCGGGCTCGCCCGTCTTCGCCGATGTCGACGGCCGCCCCGCGATCGTCGCCGTGATCTCGGCCAAGGGGCGGAACGAGAAGACCCGGCGCGACATCGCCTATGCCGTCCGTGCCGCCGCGACCGTGCCCGGTCTGCTGGACGCGCTGCCCTGAGGCGCGCGGGCCGCGCGTCCCCCCTTGAAGGCCGCGCCCTCCCACCAAATATCGTCATCACGGTCGCCGATGTCGGGGCCGCGTGACTGGGGATCGCGGATCCCGGATCCCCGCCATATCGCTTCGAAGGAGGATATGACGATGCGTACGATCGACCTTTCGCCGCTCTACCGCCAGACCGTCGGCTTCGACCGCATGGCGCAGATGCTCGACCAGGTGATGTCGGGCGACGGGGCGGCCCCCAGCTACCCCCCCTACAACATCGAGAAGACGGGCGAGGACGCCTACCGGATCACGCTGGCCGTCGCCGGCTTTGCCGAGGGCGACCTGACCATCGAGGTCCGTGACCAGGTGCTGAGCGTCACCGCCAAGAAGGCGCAGACCGAGGCCGAGAAGGCGCGCACCTATCTCTATCGCGGCATCGCCGAGCGCGGCTTCGAGCGCCGCTTCCAGCTTGCC
>JBCBPG010000822.1:0-2258 GCA_039820865.1 Pseudomonadota bacterium | reverse complement strand
GCCGGTGCAGGCGCCGATGTGGCGCCGGGCGACGAGGAGGACGCGATCTTCGCCGTCGCGGCCGAGCCCTGGACCGGCGATCT
Source organism: Pseudomonadota bacterium (assembly GCA_039820865.1). GTDB lineage: Bacteria > Pseudomonadota > Alphaproteobacteria > Rhodobacterales > Rhodobacteraceae > Thermohalobaculum. Next base: position 2,175 of record JBCBPG010000822.1, on the reverse strand, counting down.
GGACGGCATCGTCGAGCGGGGGCTGCTCCGCCTCGGCACCGTGCACAACCCGATCCTGCTGACCTATGACGGCGCCGAGCAGAGCGGCATCGCCGTCGACGCCGCGGTCGAGTTGCAGAAGCACCTGCGCGAGACGCTGGGCAAGGAGGCGCGGGACCTGACCGTCGTGGTCGTGCCGCTGCCCCGCGACCGGCTGATCGCGGCGCTGGAGGAGGGTCGGGTCGACGTCCTGACCGCCAACCTCACCATCACGCCCGAGCGGGCCGAGCGCGTCGCCTTCACCGATCCCACCATCAAGGAGGTGCGCGAGGTCGTCGTCACCGGACCCGGCGTGACGGTCGCGACGCTGGACGACCTGGTCGAGACGGGGCTGCACCTGCGCCCCTCCTCGTCCTATGCCGCCAGCCTCGCCACGGTGAATGCCGAGCGCGCGGCCGCCGGCCAGCCCGAGATCCCGCTCCACGAGATGGACGAGCGGCTCGAGGATCACGACCTGCTCGAGATGGTCGGCGCGGGCGCGCTGCCGGCCACGGTCGTCGACAGCCACAAGGCCGCGCTCTGGGTGCAGGTCTTCGAGGAGATCCAGGTCGGCGAGCTGGCGCTGGCCGAGGACCAGGCCATCGCCCCCGCCGTCCGCAAGGACAGCCCCGGGCTGCTGGAGGCGCTGAACGGCTTCGTGGCCACCGCCAAGAAGGGCACGCTGCTCGGCAACATCCTGTTCAAGCGCTTCTACGAGGGGCCCGAGCGGGTGACCGACGCGCTCTCGCCGGAGCCGACGGAGAAGCTGCGCGAGACCTTCGGCTTCATCCGCGATCATGCGGGCGAGTACGGGTTCGAGCCGCTGCTGATCGCCGCGCAGGGCTACCAGGAGTCGGGCCTCGACCAGTCCAAGCGCAGCCATGTGGGCGCCGTGGGGATCATGCAGGTGATGCCGGCGACGGCCAAGGACCCCAACGTCGCCATCCCCGACATCGACGTCGCCGAGCGCAATGTCGAGGCGGGGGTGAAGTACCTGCGGTTCCTGCGCGACCGCTACTTCGACGATCCCGCCATCGCGGCGGAGGACCGGATCTTCCTGTCGCTGGCGGCCTATAACGCGGGGCCGGGCAATCTTCGCAAGGCGCGGCGCAAGGCCGAGGCGATGGGCCTCGACCCCAATGTCTGGTTCGGCAATGTCGAGGTCGCGACCGCGCGCAGCGTCAGCCGCGAGCCGGTGGTCTACGTCCGCAACATCCTCAAGTACTACAGCCAGTACCGCGCCTTCCGTGCGCTGGGCGAGGACGGCGAGGCCGCGCCCGATCCTGGCGCCGCGACCGAGTGAGGCCACGCCCCCGGGCACAAAAAAAGTCCCGGGCGAGGGGGCCCGGGACAGTCGGGGAGGAAACCGTCGGGTGCGGCGCCCGGGCAGGGCGCCGCGGGAGGGCAGGGCCCTACTCGCCGCCGCCGAGCGCGTGGACGTAGAGCGTGACCTCCTTGATCTCGGCCTCGCTCAGCGCGTGGTCCCAGGAGGGCATGACGCCGGCGCGGCCGTGCTGGATCGTCGCCGTCAGCGCCTCGCGCGTGCCGCCATAGAGCCAGATGGCGTCGTTCAGCGTCGGCGCGCCGAGATCGGCGATGCCCTCGCCGCTCTCGCCATGGCAGGAACTGCACTGCTCGGCAAAGACCGCGGCGCCCGTCCCGGCCAGCGCGCCATCATGCTCGCCGCCCGAGAGCGAGACGACATGCTCGACCACCGCGGCGATCTGGTCGTCGTCGAGGATCTCGAGGTCGCCGAAGGCCATCATCTCGGCATAGCGGGTGTCGGGGTGGCTGGCGTTGATCCCGGCGGCGATGGTGGTCTGGATGCTCTCGAGCGTGCCGCCCCAGAGCCAGTCGTCGTCCAGCAGGTTGGGATAGCCGACCGCGCCCGCACCGCCCGCGCCATGGCACTGCGAACAGTTGGTGCGGAACACCGCCGCGCCGCCGCGGAGCGCGAAGTGGCTGAGCTCGGCATCCGAGCGGATCTCGTCGTAGGAGGCCGCCGCGACGCGCTCGGTCGCGGCCGCGTTCGCCGCGTCGACGGCGGCGATATCCGCCTCGACGCTGGCGCGCGAGGCATAGCCTAGCACGCCCGCCGTCGCCCCCGTGATCATCGGGATCGCGGGGTAGAGCACCACGTAGAACGCCGCGAAGGCG
>JBCBPG010000821.1:0-2259 GCA_039820865.1 Pseudomonadota bacterium | reverse complement strand
GACCGCCGCGCCGTCCTCGGCGGTATCGACATGCAGGCGCGGCGCCTCGATGGCGGCGCCAAGGTCGGGCAGCCGCCCCGGCGCCGTCCCGTCGACGAGCCGCAGCATCACCTGCGCCATCGCCGTGCGGATCCGCGCCGAGCCGCCGGAGCCGAGCGCCGCACGCCGCCCGTCCGGCCAGTCCATGATCGCCGGCGTCATCATCGAGGCGAGGCGCTGGCCGGGGGGCCAGTCGCCCGGCTCGCCGTCGGGGCCGGGCGGGACCAGGTCCTCCTCGCCCAGCATGTTGTTCGCCATGATGCCGGTGCCCGGCACGATCAGCCCGCAGCCCTCGCCGTTGGAGAGGGTCAGCGAAGCGGCCGCGCCGGTGCGATCGATCGCGGAGAGATGGGTGGTGCCGCGTGTGGCCCGCCCCCGTGCGGCCGCGGCCCGCGCCGCCGCCCACCAGCCGCCAGCGGGTCCCGCGAGGGCGCCTGCCAGCGCGCCCTGCAGGCCCGTCTCGGCCAGCCGCGCGGCGCCGGTGGCGGCATCGGCGTCGATCCCGCTCGCCCCGCGCGCCATCAGCGTGAGCGCGAAGGCCCGGGCGAGGCGGGCGGGGGTACCTGCCGAGGGCGGCATCAGCGCCAGCGGCAGCGCGGTCAGCGCGCCCCCGATCGCCGGTGGTGGCGTGAGGCTGAGCCGCACACCCGCCCGCGATGCCCTCAGCGGCGTGCGGTAGACGGGGCGCCAGCGGGCAAGGTCGTCCAGGACGAGATGACCGCCCTCGGCCGCCTGCGCCGCCAGGGCCTGGGCGACCTCGCCCCGCACCAGGAGGTCGGGCCCCTCGATGCCGAAGACCTCAAGCACATCGCCGAGATCCGGGTTGCGCCGCCTCGCCCCCTCGGCCAGCGGCGCCCCGTCGGCATCGGTGTTGAGCGCAGAGGAGGCAGGGCTGGCGGTCAGGATCGGCGCCACGACCCGGCCGAGGCGGGCCTGGAAGGCGGTGATGACGACCCCCTCCCGCGCGGCACGGACAGCGGGCTGCACGAGGTCGCCGAGGGGCATGCGCCCGGCATCCCCCTGCGCCCTGGCCAGTGCCGCCATAAGCCCCGAAACGGCGATGCTGGCCGCGCCGATGTGGAAGCGCTGTGTCGAGGTGCCGAAATCGGCGGTGATGGTGCGCAGGTCGGTCTCGCCGTCGGGGCGGCGGCGAGCGGGCGTGTCGACGAAGGCGTCGAGGCAGCGGACCCGGCCGCCCTCGGCCAGCATGAGGAACCCGCCGCCATAGGGGCCGGCGAGCACGGGTTCGGCGACCATGGCCATGGCGGCGCCGGCGACGACGGCGTCGACCGCGCTGCCGCCGGCGGCCAGCACTTCGGCCCCGGCCGCGACGGTGAGCGGATGGCCGGCCGCGAACGCGCATCGGGTCTTCATGGTGGCTCCGTTGCGCGGTGGGCGCGAGGTGTCAATGCCGGCGGGGCAGCGGGCGCCCCCCCCCGCGCGCCAGCGGCGCCCGGGCCACGCCCCCCCGCTGCCCCGAATAAAGAGCGCGGGGTCGAGGCGGCCGGGCCGTCACCGCGGGTGGGCGGGTGGGGCGGTGGCGGCCCGGCCGCCGGTGACACCGGGCGATCGGGCTGCCGGAGTAGAGCGCGAGGCCGGGGCCTGCCGACCTCGATGCCGTCGGTCGTCAGGCGGCGGTCAGGGCGCAGGCCTTCACGTCGTCGGTGACGTGCTGGTGATACTGCGCGAAGTTCTCGGCGAACATGGTGACCAGTCGCTGGGCGGCGGCGTCATAGGCGGCCGGATCGGGCCAGGTCGTGCGCGGATCGAGCAGCGAGGCGTCGATGCCCGGCACGCCGACGGGCACCTCGAAGCCGAAGTTCGGGTCGGTCCGCATCGCCATGCCCGCGAGCGAGCCGTCCAGCGCCGCGGTCAGGAGCGCCCGCGTCGCCTTGATCGGCATCCGGCTGCCGATGCCATGCGCGCCGCCCGTCCAGCCGGTGTTGACCAGCCAGCAGGTGACGCCGTGGCGGGCGATCTTGTCGCGCAGCAGCGCGCCGTAGACCTCGGGCCGCCGGACCATGAAGGGCGCCCCGAAGCAGGTCGAGAAGGTCGGCGTGGGCTCGGTCAGGCCCTTCTCGGTGCCCGCCACCTTGGCGGTGAAGCCCGACAGGAAGTGGTACATCGCCTGCGCTGGCGTCAGCCGCGCGATCGGCGGCAGCACGCCGAAGGCGTCGCAGGTCAGCATCACGATCGTGCGCGGGATGCCCGCCAGCCCGG
>JBCBPG010000820.1:0-2260 GCA_039820865.1 Pseudomonadota bacterium | reverse complement strand
GGTCTGGGCCCCCGCCGGCGGCGCCAGCGCGACGGCGAGGAGAAGCGCGAGGCAGACGAGCGCCGCCAGCAGCCGCATCGCACCCAGCCCGCTTGCGCCCAGCCCGTTTGCGCCCAGCCCGTTTGCGCCCAGCCCGATCGCACCCAATCCGATTTCGCCCGGCCCAGCCCTGCCGCGACCTGACACGCCCGCCCTGCCCGGGCCGGACATGCCGCGGAACCGGTCTTGCTGTGCGGTCGGGTCGGAGGGGGCGGCGCGGCGCGGCACGGCGGATCCTCGGGCTCGGCGGTCCAGGGGGCGGGCAGACGGGGGCACCGGGCGACGACCCGCTGCACTATCTTGCCCAGATTCCGCGACGTGGAAAGGCTGGTCCCTGGGTAGGTGAGTGCGCTGCACAACCAGGGCGCGAGCAATACTGAGTGTTTGCCGCGTGAATAAGCTTCCCTGACCCATCGCGGCACGCGCTTTGGCGGCCAGATCCCTAATGAAACAGTGGCCTGCGCCAGTCCGGGTCGGCGCATGGTTTTCTTCCGCTTCTCCATGATCCGTGATTAATTGTGGCACGTGGATGGCCGGAATGTGTTGAACGGCAGGGCGCAGGTGCCGGGTCCGGCACCTGGAGGACTGGCAGGATCACGCCGGGGCGGCTGACGAAGGTCCGCTCCAGCAGTCCGGCTGCAGTACCGGGCCGGGCGACGTGGGCCTTGGCGACGGAGATCGACCCCGGGTGTATGGGGGTCGGGCGTACGAGTGGCGTTACGGCATGGTGATTGGCGTGGTGCGTATGAGCGTAAGCGACAGGGCGGGGAAGCGGGACGGCAGCGGTGTCAGACCGCTCCCCGCCCTGGTAAGCGGTCGGGGAGTTCTGTCCGACATGTGCCTGGCCGGCCCTTCATCCGGCTCTCCTGCCGGGATCGCGGCAGTGCTCCTGTCGGGCGTCGCGGTGTCCGGCATGGTCGCTGCACCGCCGGCCCGGGCCGAGGGCGCGTGCCGCTATGTCGTGCAGGCGGGCGACACGCTGGGCGACATCGCCGAACAGCGCTATGGCCGGGTGGAGGATTTTCGCAGGCTGTGGCGCGAGAACCGCGTGGCGATCGGCAGCGATCCCTGGGTGCTCGAGGTGGGGACGGTCCTGGCCGTGCCCTGCCGTGAAGGCGAACGGCCGGATGCCGATGCCGCGCTGCCAGCCCCCGTCGCCGCCGATCCCGGCAGCGGTGCCGTCGCGGGCTTTCCGGACGCATCGTCGACTGGACCCGGGACGAGACCCGGCGCGCCGACGGACACGGCGCGCGGCAACGGTCCCCTTCCCGCCGCCCCCGCCGATCCCCTTCTTGACCCCCCTGTTGACACCGCCACCCTGTCCGCGCCGGCGACGACGCGCGCGCCCGGGATCGATGCCCGCACCGCACTGACCAGCGCGCTGTTCGAGCGGCGCATGAACGCCCTGCCGGTCGAGAATGCCGCGCTGACCGGCGGCGACGCGGCGGCGACCGAGCCCGAGGCGCCGCTCCTGCTGGGGCCCGGACTGCTCGCCGTGATGCCGCCCAGGCTGGTCGCCGCGCATGGTGCGGCGGGGCGCCCGCTGCAGGTCGTCCTGCTCGACACGCCGTCTCCGGGCGCCGGCGCCGGCGCCGTGCCGGGCGCGGCCTGCGTGGCCTATGGCACCTGGCGCGATGCCGCCGCGCGCGGCCCGCTGGCGCTCGGCGCCCTGATCGGGCGGGCGGGGCTGGACCCGCGACGTCCCATCGTCCTTGCCGCGCGCGACGACGCCGCGGCCGGCGAGGCGGCGCATGTCTACTGGCTGCTGGGCCAGGCCGGGATGGGCGCGATGGCGCTGATGGAGGGCGGTCACCACGGCTGGCAGCGCGAGGGCCTGCCGGCCGGGCTCTGCCGCGTCACCATCGGGCCGGTGGATGGCAGCGATGCGGCCGCGACCGGGGAGGAGCCCGCCGACGGGGCGGCGCCGACGGCCGGGCTGGCGCCCAGCCAGCCCGTGCCGCCGCAGGCCTTCGACGCGATCGTGCAGGCCGTCCCGGCACCCCGCGGCGAGGACTGCGGCCCGGCGCCGCGCCTCGGGCTGGCGGCCCTCGTCGCCTCGGCACGCTTTGCCGCGCTGGACCTGCCCTGGGGCGGCGGCGCGATCGGCATCGCGGGGCCGGATGACGCGACCGCGGCGCTGGCCTGGTTCGCGCTCTCCGAGGTCGCCCGGCTGCCCGGCGTGGCGCTGGCCCCGGCGGCGAGCCGCGGCGCGCTGCCGGCG
>JBCBPG010000819.1:0-2262 GCA_039820865.1 Pseudomonadota bacterium | reverse complement strand
GCGTCAGGTCTCGCGCTCTAGGCTGTTTTGACTGACGCATTTTCTTGTCGCCAGACTGATCCAGTCTGGCTGGAAAATGCTCTAGTCGCGATCCGGCAGCGCGCGGGTCAGCAGCCACCCCATGGCGCCGATGAAGGCGAAGGTGCCGAGGTTCAGCACCGTATCGATCGCACTACCGACCAGCATCGGCCACCTCCCCCGCATCCTTTCCGGCCCCTTCCTCGCCCAGCGCCCGGATCAGGCACACCAGCAGCAGCACCGTGATGAAGACGAAGGGCAGCGCGCCCAGCGCGATCAGCTTCTTCACCGCGTCGATCGAGCCCGAGAGGATCATCGCCGCCCCCAGCACGCCCAGCAGACCGCCCCAGATCACCCGGATCTTCGGGCTCGGGTCCGGGTCACCGCCGGTCGAGAAGGTGCCGAGCACGAAGGCGGCCGAGACCACGCTGGTCACGATGAACAGGAACGCCGCCACGATCGTCGCCAGCGTCGTCAGCCCGGTCAGCGGCAGCCGCTCGAGCAGCGCAAAGGTCACGCGCTCGACATTGGTCTCGGTCAGCGCGAGCAGCTCGCCCGTCCCGTTCAGCGCGTCATAGAGCCCGATGCCCCCGAACGCGCCGAACCAGACCACCGAGAACAGCGTCGGCCCGATCAGCACGCCCAGCACGAACTCCCGGATCGTGCGCCCCTTCGAGATCCGCGCCACGAAGACGCCCACGAAGGGACCCCAGGCGATCCACCAGACCATGTAGGTCAGCGTCCAGTCGCTGAACCACTGACCGACGCTGTCGCCGGCAAAGGTGAAGGTCTGGAAGCCGCGCGGGATCGCCTCGGTGACGTACTGCCCGAAGCTGCCGACGACCGAGTTCATCAGGTACTCGGTCGGGCCGAGGAACACCGTGAAGAGCACCAGCGCGATGGCGATCATCATGGCGAGGTTCGAGAGCCTGGACATCCCCGAACCCAGATCGACCATCAGCGGCGGGATATAGGCCGCGACCATCAGCACGAAGACGATGGCCACCAGCCAGCCCGCCGCCTTCTCGCCCCCCAGCATCACGTCGACACCGTCGGCGACCTGGAAGACGCCCATCGCGATCGAGCCGCCCACGCCGATCGCGATGGCCACGATCGCCATCAGGTCCGAAAGCCAGCCGACCACCCGCGCCCAGGTCTCGCCCGGGAAGAGATAGGTGATCGGCGCGCTCACCAGCATCGGCGTGCCGCGCCGGAACGCGAAATAGGCGATCGTCAGCGCCGTCGCGCCATAGATCGCCCAGGCATGGATGCCCCAGTGGAAATTGGTGGCCAGCAGCGCCTGCTCGGCCGCAATCGAGGTCGGCAGCAGCTCGCTAGCGAAGCGGTAATGCGTCAGCGGCTCGGCCACCGCCCAGAACAGCAGGCCCACGCCCATGCCGGCGGCAAACAGCATCGCGATCCACGAGGGCGTCGAGAACTCCGGCCGGTCGTCATCGGCGCCGAGGCGGATGTCGCCATAGCGCGACGCCGCCAGCGCGATGCACAGGATCAGCATCCCCGTGACCGAGAGCATGACGAACCAGCCGCGGCTGTCGAAATACTGATCGACCACGACCGAGGCGAAGGCAACGATCCCCTCGGGGTCAACCACGCCCCAGACGCCGACGATCGCGATGATACCGAGCGACACGCCCATCAGCAGCTTCGAATCGGACATCCGCGTCTCCCCGCTGCCAATGCCGCGATGCTAGCCCAAGGAAGGCGCCGGCGACACTGCCGACCCGCCACCTCGGCCGCCGCGCGGCGCCTCAGCCGCCGCTCGCGGCCAGCGCCCGCGCCCGCATCTCGCTCAGCGTCTCGCGCGGGGTCAGCGCCTCGACCGGCTGGACCAGTTCGACCAGCGCGCCCGTGGGCGAGGCCAGCGCCCGGTCGAGCGCGCCCTCGATCCCGGCCGTCTCGACCACCCGCTCGGCATGCATCCCGTAGGCCCCGCCGATCGCGACATAGTCGGGGTTGTCGATGCGCGTCGCACTGACGCGGCCGGGATAGTGGCGCTCCTGATGCATGCGGATCGTGCCGTAGGAGCCGTTGTTCAGCACCAGGACGACGGGGCGCGCATCCATCTGCATCGCGGTGCCAAGCTCGGCCATCGTCATCTGCACGTCGCCGTCGCCCGCAAAGCAGATCACCTGCCGCCCGGGATGGCGCAGCCGCGCCGCGATCGCCGCCGGCAGGCCATAGCCCATCGCCCCCGACTGCGGCGCGATCAGCCGCATGGCCGGG
>JBCBPG010000818.1:0-2263 GCA_039820865.1 Pseudomonadota bacterium | reverse complement strand
CCTGATGATCTTCAGACGGGTCGCCAGGGGCATCTTCCCGATGTTCGGCAACGGCAAGACCTACTACCACCCGCTCTTCGTCGAGAACCTGGTCGACGCCTTCATCATGGCTCTCGCGACGTGCTTCACCAGCTCCTCGATCTCGAAATACTCGTCGTCGGCGATGAGATAGGCCTGCCCCTCGCCCCTGCCCGGCGCCATAGCCAGGATGAAGGCGTCGACCAGGTTCTCGACGAAGAGCGGGTGGTAGTAGGTCTTGCCGCTGCCGAACATCGGGAAGGTGCCCCTGGCGACCCGTCTGAAGATCATCAGGAAACGCTCGGGATCGCCGGGGCCGTAGATTGCCGCGGGGCGCAGGATGCAGGTCCCGAGCCCCCTCTCCGCGTATTCGCCGACCACCACCTCGCCGTCGTACTTGGTCTTCTGGTAGTGGTCGGCCGGCGCGATCGGCGACCGCTCGTCGCCCGGCGGGGCGTCGATGTTGCCGTGCACGCCGCAGGTGCTGCAGTAGACGACCTTGCGGACCCCCTCGCCCAGCGCCGCGTCCAGCACGTTGCGCGTGCCGTCGACATTGATCTCGTCATAGACGCGGTCGGGGACGTCCAGATCGCGGAAGGCGGCGGCGAGGTGGTGGACGATTTCAACGCCCTGCATCGCGCGATCGACCACCGCCCTGTCGGCGACCGAGCCGATCACGACCGTTGCCCCCGCCTGGCGCAGTTCCCCGGTCCTCAGCCCTTCCTTGTGGTCGAGCACGACGACCTCGTGGCCGTCCTCGAGCAGGCGCAGCGACAGCGCCTTGCCCGTGAAACCGGTGCCGCCGGTCACGAGTATCTTCATCCCTCGCCCCCCAAGGACGCGGCTCGCAATGAGTTCTCGAATGAAACTCTTCCGGCCTCTCGCGCAGGAACCTTCACAGGGCGCCGCGCGCTGTCAAGCGCGAGGTCGGGCCGGCGCTGGGGGCGATGAAACGCGGTGGTGGGGACCGGCGGCACCGCCGCCGATCCCTGTCTCGCTGCCGGGAGGCGTCAGCCGACGAGGCCGCCGTCCTCGCGCGTCACGACGATGATGGCCGAGCGGGGCACCGAGGTGCCGCCCGCCGGCCAGTGGCTGTTGCCACGCTCGCCCGGGTGCTGGATGCCGACGAACATCGTGCGGCGATCGGGCGACCAGGTGAGGCCGGTGATCTCGCACTCGTTCGGGCCGACCATGAAGCGGCGGATCTCGCCCGTCACCGGGTCGCCCGCCAGCATCTGGTTGTTGCCCTGGCCGGCGAAGTCGCCCTCGTTCTTGTAGTTGCCGTCCGTCTGGATCCAGACGAGGCCGTTGCTGTCGAACGCCAGGCCGTCCGGCGAGTTGAACATGTTGCCTTCGTTGATGTTCGACGAACCGGCATAGGCGTCCGAGTGCACGGTCGGGTTGCCGGCCAGCACGTAGAGGTCCCAGGTGAAGCCCTCGGCGGTGTGGTCGCCGCCCTCGGGACGCCAGCGCACGATCTGGCCGTAGTTGTTGGCCTCGCGCGGGTTCGGACCGTTGACCGAGGTGTCGTCGCCACCGGCGTTCGGCTTGACGCCGCGGTTCTTGTTGTTGGTGAGACAGCAGTAGACCTCGGGCGCGACCGGGTTGGCCGAGATCCACTCCGGGCGGTCCATGGTGGTCGCCCCCACGGCCGAGGCCGCCTGGCGGGTGTGGATGTGGATCAGCGCGTTGTCCATGCCGGTCGTCTCCGGCGTCAGGGCGACCCACTTGCCGGTGCCGTCCTCGGCGAAGGTGGCGGCGTAGAGGACGCCGTCGTCCAGCAGACCGTCGGTCGGCGCACCCGGCGCGAAGACGCCGTTCGAGACGTAGCGGTAGACGAACTCGCCGCGCTCGTCGTCACCCATGTACACGACCACGCGGCCGTCGACATTGACCACGGCCTCGGCGTTCTCGTGCTTGAAGCGGCCGAGGGCGGTGCGCTTCTTCGGCGTCGAGGTCGGGTCGGTCGGGTCGATCTCGACGACGTAACCGGCGCGGTTCGGCTCGTTCGGGTGCTTGGAGACGTCGTAGCGCTCCTCGATCAGGGCCCAGTTGTAGCCCCAGTCCTCGGCCGAGACGCCATAGCGCTTCAGCTCGTCCGAGACCTCGTGATCCGGGCTCTCGGGCGCCGAGAAATAGCCGTTGAAGTTCTCTTCGCAGGCCAGGTAGGTGCCCCAGGGGGTCACGCCGTTGCCGCAGTTGTTCCAGGTGCCGAGCGACTTGGTGCCGGTCGGATCGGCATCGG
>JBCBPG010000817.1:0-2282 GCA_039820865.1 Pseudomonadota bacterium | reverse complement strand
CTGCTCGGCGCGATCCGGGGCCTCGACATCATCGGCGGCGACGTAGTCTGCCTGATGCCGACCAAGGACAGCCCCAACAACATCACCGCGCTGACCGCCGCGGTCGTGATGTTCGAACTCGTCGCCCTGATCGCCGACCGTCTCCGCCACTGAGCGCCAGGACGGGCGTCGCCCCCTCCCGCGACAGGATACGACCGGTTCGCTGAACCGGTGGCGAACGCCTGTCCCGCCTGTCCAGCCTGTTGCCTCGCCGAACCACCCAGCGTTCGGAGAAAATCCACACTCTGGCGGCGATACTGACGCGAGCGGGAGAGGGACAGCGACCCCGCCCGCAAGGTCATTGCGAGGGCCAGGGCCAGTGTCAGGGCCAGGGCCGGTGCAAGGGCCGCCCGGGGCAACCCCAAGGTTGCTCGCGGCAACGCACGGTTGCGCGAGCGGGCGTGATGACGCGACGGCGGCGACGCGTGCCAGAAGAGGTCACCCGTCAGTCACGTCTTCTGGAGCATGACCATGCGCCCTCTTCACATCCTGCCGGCCGCCGTCCTGGCCCTGGCCGTCTCCGGTGTCGCCACCGGCGCCGCCGCCTCGACGCTGCGGATCACCTTCGAGAACCTCGCCCCCGCGGGCGGTCCGTCCTTCACGCCGGTCTACACGGCCTTCACCAACGGCACGGTTGACCTCTTCAACGTCGGCGACGCGGCAAGCGCCGGGGTCGAGGAGCTGGCCGAGCTCGGCAGCTTCGGCGGCGTGGCGGGCGAGCGTGTCGGCCAGCAGGCCGACAGCCAGGGCGTGCCGGGCCTGACGCAGGCCGCCAACGGCGTGCCCACCATCGACGCGGGCGAGAGCGTCTCGGCCAATGTCGTCGTCGGCGACAAGGTGACCAACCAGAACTTCATCTTCTTCTCGATGGTCGTGTCGTCGAACGACACCTTCATCGGCACCGACGACCCGGCCGCGTTCCAGCTGTTCGATGACAGCGGCGTGTTCCTCGGCCCGCTGGAGATCTCGATCGGCTTCGACGAGAACAACATCTTCGACGCCGGCACCGAGGTGAACGACTTCTCCGAGGCCGGCGGCCCCGCCTTCGCCGTGGGCATCGACGCCACCAACGGCACCGACGAGAACGGCACGGTCCAGCTCACCTCGGGCCTCGGGCTGCTGAGCGACATCCAGACCCCGGCCGGCACCTTCACCACCGCGGGCGCCGCGCTGGTCAACACCCCGGGCGTGACGCTGGCGCGCATCACCATCAGCGAGGTGCCGCTGCCGGCGCCGGTCTTCCTGCTGCTGGGCGGCCTCGCCACCCTCGGCTTCATGCGGCGCAGGGCCTGAACGCCCGGCGGGCCCGGCGGCACCGCGCGGGCCCGTCGCTTCCCCATCCCGGCGCGTCAACTCTTACAGGGGCGGCGGCGAGGACGGGATGGCGAACAAGCTTGCTGGCCAGCGCGCCAAGTTCAGCCGGGCGCGCGCGGCCTTCTACACCGTGGGCGACGACCACGCCCGCGACCGGGCGGTCGGCCTGATGGCCGAGGTGATCGCCGACGCGCCCGCCAACGGCTTCACCGTCGAGGAGGTCACCCAGGGCGCCCAATTCCCGATGCCGTCCGCCTCGGCGCCAGCGCCGTGAGTGGCGCGCGCGGCGAGGACGCCGATGTCCTGGTCGGCGAACTCGTCGACGGCCCCTCGGGCGCGGTCGACGTGAGCGACTGCACCGTGCTCGGCGAGGGGGCCGAGACCGTCTACGCCTATGGCTATCGCTGCGCGCCCGACCGGCTGAAGATCGGGAGCTGCCGAGGCGATGCCGCCAGCCGCGTCGCCAACCAGATCGCCACCGGCACGCCCGACCGGCCCATCCTGTTCCTCGAGATCCGCACCCATGACTGCCGGGCGCTCGAACGCGTCCTGCACGGTCTCTTCCGCCTGCAGGGCCGCAAGATCGAGGGCGCGGGCGCCGAGTGGTTCCTCGTCTCGCGCGACGAGGTGATCGCGGCCTGTCGGCGCGTTCTCGGCTAGAGCGGTCTCCGACCAAACGCAAATGCCGGCTCTCGCCCCCTCCCACGTCATTGTTGCCACGGTCCCGTTACCTTTCGGCGAACGCTGCCGGACCCGCGGACGCAACGGGATGTTCATACGCGTGGGCCTACCCTGACGCGAGCGGGGCGGGCGCTCGCGCTGACGCGGGGGGGCCGGGCGCTCGCGCGGACGCGGGTGGGCCGGGCGCTCGCGCGGACGCGGGTGGGCCGGGCGCTCGCGCTGATGCGGGCTGGCAGGGCACTCGCGCT
>JBCBPG010000816.1:0-2284 GCA_039820865.1 Pseudomonadota bacterium | reverse complement strand
TCCGGAGATGCGCGCCTCGGCCGTCTTCGCGTCGAAATGCTTGTCCATCGCCCGATCCACCGCCCGTTCCGTTGCCCGCCCCATGGCCCGGCGCGCGGGTGTTAGCGCGCCGGCCGCCGCGGGGAAAGACCCGGCGGGGGCCGTGTCGGGAGGGGGGGGAAGACGGCGCCCGGGCAGCGCCGGGGAGCATCGGGGAGCATCGGGGAGCGCCGTGCCCATGGCGGGGGGCCGGCAGCGGGGCGCGCCCGGTGCCCGACGCGCGCGCGTCAGTCTGGCCGGTCAGTCTCGCCGGTCAGTCTCGCCGGTCAGTCTTGCGGGTCAGTCGTGGGGGCGGCGGCGGAGGCGTTCGTCGAGAACCCGCTCGACCTCCTCCTCGACCAGCGCGGCGATGTTCTCCGAGATGGCGTGGCCGAGGGTGCCCTGGGTCAGCTCCTCGCGGAGGATCCGGCGGATGAGGGGGGCGAGCGCCTCGGTGTCGAGCGCCGCCATCGGGTCGGGCTGCGGCGCATCCGGGGAGGGCGTCGCGGCCGCGGCGGTCGGTGTCGCCACTGCAACCGGCATTGCCGCGGTGGCCGGTACGGTCCCGGTTGCCTCCGCCCCGGGCTGCGGCACGGCTGCGGCGGGACCGGCCGCAACCGGCTGGGAGAGCGCGGCGGGGGCGGGCGCACCCTCCTCGACCGCGGGCGCGGCGTCCGGCTGCGGGGAGGGGGACGGCATGGCGGCGGCCTCGTCGCCGGGCCGCGGGGGCGCCGCCGCCAACGGGGCGTCGGGCTCAGGGGCGTCGGGCTCAGGGGATGGCGCCGCGCTGGTGGGGGTCTCGCTGGTGGGGGTCTCGCCGTCCGATGCCGCCGGAGCGTCCACCTCGGGAGCGTCCACCCCCGGCTCGCTTGCCCCCGGCCCGGTCACCCTGGGGGCGGTCGCATCGGGCGCCGTGGTCACGGGCCCGGGATCCGCCGCCGTTTCGTCCTCGCGCGCCGGGCCGGGGGGCTGCGCCGGATCGGCGGCGTCGGCGGGAGGCACCGCCGTTCCCGATGACGCCGGACCTGGCGCAGGGACAGTCCCGGCTTCGGCCGGTTTCGGCGCCGCCTCGGCGGTCGCCTCGACCGCCGCCGGTCCGGGGTCCGGCTTGGCGGCGGGCGCGTCGAGCAGCTCGAAATCGTCCGGGCCGTCGGCGAACATGTCGAGCGAGATCGGCCCGTCCTCGAGCGGTGTCAGCGTGAGCGGGGGCAGCATGTCGTCCTCGCCCGCAGCCGCGCTGCGCGCCGGCGGCGGCAGGTCGTCCTCCAGCGGTGTCGGCATCGCGGCGACCGGCGGCATGGCCGCGGCGCCCGGCGGCGATGCGGCGGCGGGCGCAGCCGTGCGCGCCCGCTCCTCGCGCGGGGCGATGCGCTTCAGCTCGAGGCGCCGGCTGCCGGGCTCGGGCGCCGAGGGGTCCCGCGGCGGCGGCTCGGGATAGTCGTCCTCTTCGTCCTCCTCGGCGGGCGCGCTGTCGCGCATGCGCCAGCCCGAGGTTCGCCGGGCACTGGTGCGGACCGGAGACGGTGTCGTGGACGTGGGCGCGGGCGGGGATGCGGGTGCCGGCTGGGCGGCCTGGTCGGTGGCCGGCGCCTCGTCATCGTCGTCGAGCAGCAGGAGACCCGGCGCGTCGGGGCCTTGGTCGGCCGCGCCCTCCAGCATCATGGGCGCATCGGCCTCGCCATCATCGTCGCTGGCGTCGTCCCTGGCGTCGTCCGCGGCCCCTTCCACGGCCCCGTCCGCGGTCCCGTCGGCAGCGTCGAGCACCATCGGCGGCTCGTCCGCGCCGTCGTCACCGCCGTCACCGCCAGCGTCGGGGGGCGCGCCACGGGCTGGGGCAGCGGGCGCCTGCGCCGCCGGACGGCCCATGGAGAAGTTTCCGGCGATGCCGGCCACGTCCGGCGGCAGCGGCGGCGGCGGCGCCCGCTCGGCACGCGAGGGCGGGGGGGCGACGGCGACCGGCTGGCCGACCGGCGCGGGGAAGGGCGTGACGGGCGGCTCGGGCGACAGGGCGAGCGGCGCCTCCTCGCCCTCTCCCTCGCCCGCCGGCACGGCTTGGGCGGAGAGATCGAGGACCGGCACGCCGGCCTCGGCATCCGGCGCATCAGTGGTAGTGTCAGTGGCAGCGTCAGCGTCAGCGTCCGGGAGGCCGGTCCCAGCCGCCGCGGCACCGCCACCGGCCGTGCCGAAGAGCGGGCGCGTGCCGGGGCCGGGCTGCGGCGCGGCGGCATCGGTCGCCGCGCTGTCGCCACCCGCCGCGGCGCTGTCG
>JBCBPG010000815.1:0-2286 GCA_039820865.1 Pseudomonadota bacterium | reverse complement strand
GTTCACCGCCGGCGGCGACGACGAAGTCCTCTCTGTCATCATGACGATCTTTGGCACCGTCATCGTCGAGTATGTCGAGGCCGAGGACAGCTTCGAGCTGACGGCGATCGCCGGCGACAGCACCCGTTCGGCCCCTCTCCGGCGCAGTCGAGATACTCGACGGCCAAGCCCTCAATCCAGCTTTCGAGAAGGGTGCTGTCGCCGGCGATCGCCGTCAGCTCGAAGCTGTCCTCGGCCTCGACATACTCGACGATGACGGTGCCAAAGATCGTCATGATGACAGAGAGGACTTCGTCGTCGCCGCCGGCGGTGAACCAGCTGTCGACCGCGTGCTCCTGGAGCGCACGCCAGACGACGTTGCCGGTCAGGCGTCCCTCCATGATATCGGGTGCCCCGCTCGCAACTGCCTCCGTCGGCGATTGACCCGTGCTCGAAGACCAACTCTCGAAGACGTCGCCGATGCCCTGGACGACGCCGACCGTAGAGGCCTTGCCGACGCGCTGATTTGTGAAGGCGGAGACGGTGTCGTTCACGAGGCCCTGGGCGAGCTGGCAGCTGTCGCCGAAGTGCTGGTTGAGCTCCTGGAGCTTGCGCTGCAGCGTCTCGATCACGCTCATGCATTGAGGGCAGAGCCCTTCCATGGCGAGCTGGAAGGCGTAGCCGACTGCGTTGGCGGCCACGCTCTTCATCAGGGCGATGAACTGCTCCTTGTTGATGAAGGAGAACGACCCTGCGAAGAGATCGATCCCGCCGCAGCCCGCGCGAAAGCCGGGCGGCGTGAGACCGACGATGTTCGGATCGACGATACGGTTGCGGACATAAAGGTTGCCGCCAGAAATCTCACCCCGCCGCTGGGTCTGGAAGTACCCAGGCGGCGTGAGGTTGATCATGTTGTCGAACATGCCCTGCATCTGATCGCGCATGCCGGCTTCGGCCGGGCCGGGCGCCGAGAGCGGGACGAAGAGCGCCAGGGCGAGTGCGGCGCTTGAGAGAAGGCGAGTGGCCGTGCTCATCGAAGAACTCCCGGCGATGCTGTGGGGGTCATGCGCGCACGGAGGTGAGCGATGAAGGCGGAGGGGTCTTCGAGGACAGCCTCATCGATCAGCTCGGCGGCAAGGGTCTGGGTGGCGCGGCGGACGGGCAGGGTGGCCTCATAAGCGTCCTCGCTGATCCATCCGGCCTGACGTGCAACGACGAGGATGCGGCGGCTGAGCTCAGTCAGGGTCATGTTCCCCTGGCCAACCATGCGGATGTCGTTCGGGGGGCGCATGATGGCGACCGCCGGCACGGTAGTGACTCCGAGCAATCCGGACTGACCCCGGTCGGGGACGTAGTTCTCGGCAAAATGGCCGGAGCGCATGGGCATGTCGTCGATGGCCACGGCCATGACCTCAAGGCCGGTCGTGCGCGAGAGCGCCTCGATGACGGGGGCCTGGCGCTCACAGAAGGGGCAGCTTGAGAGATAGAAGAAGACGAGGCCCACACTCTCGCTGAGATGGCCGAGCAAGGCCTGTCCGGCGAGGAAGGCTTGACGATCCATCTCGTCGCCGCCGAAACCCGAGATCGGCCGCTCGGCGGCCATGTCGAGAAGGGGATCGCCGATCGTGATGGCCTGCGTGGCCGAGGCGAACTCGGAAGCCTTGTCCATCGCGATCCGCTGCAGAAGCAGGTAGAGGCGCACGTTGTCGGGCGAGGGATCGTCGACGGCGCGGTCGCGATAGCTGTCGAGGTTCTCGCGGAACCAGGCCGAGGAAAGCGGTGCGCTCGTCGGAGCGGAGGCCACGCTTTCTTTCATGGATCGAGGTGGTGGGGCAGGGGGCGGCGCCGCAGGTCGGAGGGGCTCTGGCTCCTCGGGCTCGGGTGGCAGGGTCTCATACCAGAACCAGCCCTCTTCGGCGCGATCGAAGAAGGTGCCGTCCGCGTCGTCCTCACTCCCGGAAGCCGTGGCCCCCGTGGCAACGATTGCCGCCGTCAGAACTGCCAAGACCGAGAAGGAGAGGCGACGCCAGCTCATGGCATGACTTCCGCGAGCGAGGCTTCGCCTTCGGCATAGTTTGGTCGGCCAGCAGCGGCATCCCAGCCGAGGATCTTGCGGCCTTCTTCAATGCCGGCGCCTCGGACGAAGAAGTGGGCGCGCCCTTGGTTGAGAACCACCGGAACCGGGAAGAGCTTCAGGGATCCGTCGGGGTCGCGATAGCCAATGCGCCGGGGCGGCAGGTAGAGATAGGCCCAGTCCGGCAGTCGTTGGCTGATGTCTCTATAGAGGGAGAATTCATCTACGAGGGC
>JBCBPG010000814.1:0-2289 GCA_039820865.1 Pseudomonadota bacterium | reverse complement strand
TCAACCTGGTCGACCGGCTCGACGTGCTGACCAACGTGCTGATCGGACGGCTGGCCGAGCACGGCTTTCTCAGCTCGATGGCGATGCGCTTCACCGACGAGGAGCGGACCATGGCGCTGATGGCGCTCGACCGGCTCGACTTGGTGCCCCAGGCGCTGCAGCGCGCGGGCACGCTGTCTGGCGGCCAGCAGCAGCGCGTCGCCATCGCCAAGGCGCTGGTCCAGAACCCCAGGATCATGCTGGCCGACGAGCCGATCGCCTCGCTCGACCCGGCCAATGCCACGCGCGTGATGGACGGCCTCAGCGAGATCAACCGCGAGGACGGGATCACGGTGCTGGTCAACCTCCACACCCTCGATACCGCGCGCGCCTATTGCGACCGGATCGTCGCGATGCGCCAGGGCCGCGTGATGTTCGACGGCACCGCGGCCGGGCTCACCGACGCGGTGGTGCGCGACATCTACGGGACCGACGGTCTCAGGGAGTTCAACGAGGCCGTGACCGCGACCCAGGGCCTCAAGGTTCCAGCCTGATGAAGGCGCCCCCTGCGGGCCCCTTCGTTCTTCCGCGACCACCAGAACAAGGGAGATCCACCATGCGCTTCATCATCGCCGCCATCGCCGCGCTCGTCGCCAGCCAGGCCGTCGCCGCCGACGAGCCCGCCTGGAAGAAGGACTACCAGGTCATCAAGTTCGGCATCCTCTCGGGCGAGAACGAGAAGGACCGGATCGCGCGCTACACCCCCTTCGAGGCGTATCTCGAGCGCGAGCTGGGCGTCGAGGTCGAGATCTTCACCGCCGGCAACTATGACGGCGTGATCCAGGCGATCGCCGCCGACCAGATCGAGTTCGCCTTCTTCGGCTCGTCCTCCTATGCCGCGGCCTACACGGCCACCGACGGCAAGGTCGAGCCGCTCGTCTCGCGCGTCCGCAAGGACGGCTCGACCGGCTACTACTCGGTCGTCGTGACCCGCTGCGAGGACGGCTACAAGGAACTGTCCGATCTCGAGGGCAAGGTCCTCGCCTTCGCCGATCCGGACAGCACCTCGGGCTATGCCGTGCCCTATTTCAACATCGCCCAGGAGGTGGATCCGAAGTCCTTCTTCTCGGCGATCCCCTTCTCGGGCTCGCATGAGGCGGGCGTCGCGGGTGTCTCGCAGGGCACCTTCGACGCCGCCGCCACCTGGCAGAACAACGAGGTCGACGGCCGCTGGCAGCGCATGATCGCCAAGGGCATGATCGAGGAGGGCGAGATCTGCCCGATCTGGCAGTCGCCCGAGATCACCTCCGGCCCCTTCACCGCCCGCGCCAACATCCCGGACGGGCTGAAGGCCACCATGAAGCAGCTGCTGCTCGACATCCCCGAGGCCGACCCGGCCGCCTTTCGCGCCATGACCGGCGAGGTCGAGGACACGCCGAACCCGCAGGTCGGCTGGTTCGAGGTCGACCACAGCCGCTACCAGTGGATCGTCGACATGCGCGACTGGCTGAAGCGCCAGCGCCGCGGTTCCTGATCCCCTGAACCGGTCCCCCGGCCACGGTCGGGGGGCCCGCCCCGGACGGGATGGCGCCATGACCGCGACCGCCGACATCACGCCGCTGCGCCCGCTCGACCGGTTCGAGGCGGACTATGCGGCGCTGCGCCGCCGCTCCAAGATCGCGTGGAGCGTGGGCGTCGTCCTGTTCCTCGTCATCTTCACCGTCTCCGCCTGGCTCGGCGATTTCTTCCGCGTCACGCAGGTGACGATGCCGGACGGGGCGCGGGAATGGCGCTGGGTGATCCCGGCCGGCCTGCCGCGTCTCGGCGACTTCATCGAACGCACGATCCCGGTGCTCCGCTTCGAGACCTTCTGGGCCGATGTCGGCGAGTGGTTCTGGCGCTGGCGCGTCTGGCTGCAGCTGTTGATCGAGACCATCCTCATCGCCTTCATGGCGACGACGCTGGGTGTGATCGGCGGGTTCCTGCTGTCCTTCCCCGCCTCGCGCAACCTGGCGCCCAACCCCTGGGTGCTCTGGATCTCGCGGCGCTATCTCGAGATCGCGCGCACGGTGCCCGAGCTCGTCTGGGCGCTGATCTTCGTCTTCTGCTTCTCGGTCGGCCCCATGGCGGGCGTGCTGGCCATCGGCCTCCACGCCACCGGCGCGCTCGGCAAGCTCTATTCCGAGGTCAACGAGAACATCGACATGCGCCCGCTGGAGGGCGTGAAGGCGGCGGGTGGCACCTGGTTTGATCAGATCCGTTACGGTGCCGTCCCGCAGGTGATGCCCAACATCGTCAGCTACACGTTGC
>JBCBPG010000813.1:0-2300 GCA_039820865.1 Pseudomonadota bacterium | reverse complement strand
GGCGAGGGCGGCGGCGGCGGCGGCGTGGGCGGCGGCGGCGGCGGCGGCGGCCCTTGACAGGTCGTGTACGTTCGCCGAAGTCGGCGAATCACACGACGCTTCGGCGAGCGCGATCGCACGATCGACGTCCGCGATCCACTTGTCCGCCTTCTTGTGCCCCGCGACCTCGCGCTCGAACAGCGGCTGCACACGCCGGGCGCAGCGGGCCGCGAACGCAACCGACGCCCACACCGGCAGCTTCCTCAGTCTCGCTTCGATCTCTTCTTGGTCGATCGCCATGGCGCAAGTCTACCGACGCGTCCCCTGCTTTCGCCCTTTCGCCCCATCCGTGCGCGCGCCGATCGATCCAAAGCCCGTCTCGACTATCCGATCCCAAGAATCTCTAATTGGTTTCTAGCAAAGACTTACGCCGATACATGCAGATGCATCACCGCTTCCGTGCGCACAAACCCGTCCCGCCGCGCCAAGGGGTAGGAGGTGCTCATGTCTCAGACCGCGATGCGATCGACCGACGCAGCCATCCCCGCCTCCCCCGTCGCGGACGCGAGAGGCGGCTCACCAGAGCCAAGACGGCGCCCGCTCGGCCCCCCTCTCCCTCTGGGAGAGGGCCGGGGTGAGGGCTCTTCCGCTTCTCCCTCGTCTCCCCCTGATGCCCGATGCCTGATCCCTGATGCCTCTCTCACCACCGACTTCCTCCGCGACGGCCCCGCCGACACCTGCAACCTCCACGAGATCCACCCCACCGAACTCCTCAAGCGACTCGACCACCGACAGATCGACGCCTTCCTCGAGCTCCTCGAGCTCCACGCCAAGGTCGAAGCCGCCAAGGCACGAGCCAAGGCCATCCACGCCCTCGCCGACCTCGCCGCCCACCCGACCGACTATGGATCACGACCCGCACGCCTCACCGAACGCGCCGCCGAGATCGCACGCAGGTCCGCGAGCACGATCCTGCGCACGACCGGCATCGGTCATCGCGAAGCCCAGCCGCGAAGCGGGACTTCATGCCCGCGAGCGGCTGCAAGCTCACGCCCGAACGGGCGTGACACAATCGAGATCGCCCCGCCCGCGAGCGATCGCAACCTCACGCCCGGAGGGCGTGACACGATCGAGTTCACCCCGAGCGCGAGCGAGGGGTTAAGTCCGACCATCGCAGATCATTCTGGTCCGCATCCCCGCCGCGACGCCACCCAGCCGCGAAGCGGGACTTCATGCCCGCGAGCGGCTGCAAGCTCACGCCCGAACGGGCGTGACACGAT
Organism: Pseudomonadota bacterium; assembly: GCA_039820865.1. Lineage (GTDB taxonomy): Bacteria > Pseudomonadota > Alphaproteobacteria > Rhodobacterales > Rhodobacteraceae > Thermohalobaculum. Next base: position 1,041 of record JBCBPG010000813.1, on the reverse strand, counting down.
CGAGATCGCCCCGAGCGCGAGCGAGGGATCAGGTCCGACCATCGCAGATCATTCTGGTCCGCATCCCCGCCGCGACGACACCCAGCCGCGAAGCGGGACTTCATGCCCGCGAGCGGCTGCGACCTCACGCCCGGACGGGCGTGACTCAACCCAACACCGGGTAGTCCGTGTACCCCTTCTCCGTCCCGCCGTAGAACGTCGTCTGATCCCACTCCGCGTACGGACCGCCCAGACCGATCCGCTTGCGAAGGTCCGGGTTCGAGATGAACATCTTCCCGAACACCGCCGCATCGGTCTCGCCCTCCGCGACCTTCATGTGCGCCAGCTCCGGCGTGTACCCGCCGCAGCCGATGTACGCCGAGCCGCCGGCACCCTTGAACCGTGCTCGGATCTTCTCCAGCATCGACTCGGTCCGATCGCTCCGCTCCCCGCCGAACTGCGCATCCGTCTCGACCGCGTGCAGGTACGAAAGCCCCATCGCGCCCAGCCCATCGACCAGGTGCCCCCACGTCTCGACGATCGCGTCGTCCGTCAGGTCCTTGCCCATGTCGCTGAACGTCCCGAACGGGCTGATCCGGTACCCGATCCGCCCGGCGCCCCAGACGCCGCACACCGCCTCGGCCACCTCGAGACAGAACCGCGCCCGGTTCTCCACCGAGCCGCCGTACCGATCGTCACGCTTGTTGCTCCCCGGCTGCAGGAACTGATCCAGAAGATACCCGTTCGCCCCGTGGATCTCGACGCCGTCGAACCCCGCCGCCTTCGCGCGCTCCGCCGCCGCCCTGAAGTCCCCGACGACGCCCGCGACCTCGTCGGTCTCGAGCGCCCGCGGCTCCGACACATCGATCAGCCCCGACTCGGCGCTCACGTACGTCTTGGCCCCCTCGGCACGGATCGCCGAGGCCGAGACCGGCTTGCCGCCGCCCGGCTGCAGATCGACGTGGCTGATCCGCCCGACGTGCCACAGCTGCAGCACGATCAGACCGCCCTCGGCGTGCACCGCGTCGGTCACCAGCCGCCAGCCCGCGACCTGCTCGTCGG
>JBCBPG010000812.1:0-2306 GCA_039820865.1 Pseudomonadota bacterium | reverse complement strand
CGGGGTTTCTCACCGCTGCCGCTGGACCGCCCCCCTCAGGCTGCGTGAGACGCACCGCTGGAGAAGGGGGCGCTCGCCGCTGGGCAGTCCCCTTTGAGGGATCAAAGGGGACTGGAACGAGCCTGGGCGAAGGCCGGGGCGCGTCAAGGACAAGCGCGCAAGCGCGTCGCCTGCGGCGATCCCTGACCCGCCCCCGCCTCCGCATCGCGCCCGGACGTCACGGGATCAGGAAGGCGCGGAAATCGTTGACGTTGGTCAGCGTCGGGCCGGTGATCACCTGGTCGCCGAGGGCCTCGAAGAAGGTATGGGCGTCGTTGTTGGCGAGATCGGCGTGGATGTCGCGGCCGGCGGTGCGGGCGCGGGACAGCGTGTCGGGGGTGACGATGGCGCCGGCGACCTCCTCGGCGCCGTCGACGCCGTCGGTGTCGCCGGCCAGTGCCCAGACCGGCGCGGCGGCGAGGGCGAGGGCCGCGCCCATCAGGCATTCGACGTTGCGCCCGCCGCGGCCCCGGCCGCGCAGCGTCACCGTGGTCTCACCACCCGAGAGGAGCACGCAGGGTCGCGGCAGCGGCTGGCCGTGCATCAGCACCTGGTGGGCGATGCCCGAGAGGACCTGGCCGACATGGCGCGCCTCGCCCTCGAGGCTGTCGCCGAGGATCATGGGCGTGATGCCCGCGGCCCGCGCGACCCCAGCGGCGGCCTCTAGGCTGATCTGGGGGGCGGCGACGATGCGGTTCTCGGTGCGCGCGAGGCGCGGGTCGTCGGGCGTCGGGCAGGCGTCGGCGTCAGCCTCGGCGCGCGAGGCGGCCGCCTCGATCCGGCGGGCGAGGTGGGCGGCGACGCTGGCGGGCGGCTCGATCCCGAAACGGGCGAGGATGGCGGCGGCATCCTCGGGGCTGGAGCGTTCGCCCACCGTGGGACCGGAGGCGATGGTGCCGGGGTCGTCGCCGGGGACGTCGGAGATGAGCAGCGACAGCATCGGCGCCGGGTGGGCCGCCGCCGCGAGCCGCCCGCCCTTCACGCGGCTGAGGTGCTTGCGCACGACGTTCATCTCGCCGATCGCGGCGCCCGAGGCGAGGAGGGCGCGGTTGACCGCCTGCTTCTCCTCCAGCGTGATCCCGCCGGCCGGCAGTGTCAGCAGCGCCGACCCGCCGCCCGAGACGAGCGCGATCACCCGGTCCTCGGGGCCCAGCGCCTCGCAGAGCGCCAGCATCCGCGCGGCCCCGTCGCGCCCGGCGGCATCGGGCACGGGATGCGCGGCCTCGACGATCTCGATCCGCGCGCAGGGGCGGGCATAGCCGTAGCGGGTGACGACGAGGCCCGAGAGGCGGTCGCGCGCGGTCTCGGGCCAGTGATGCTCGAGCGCCTCGGCCATGCGCGCCGAGGCCTTGCCGGCGCCCACCACCACCGTGCGCCCGGGCGCGGGCTCGGGCAGGTGGCGTGGCAGCACCGCCATGGGATCGGCCGCGGCGACGGCGGCATCGAACATGGCACGGAGCAGCCGGCGGGCACTGGCATCGGTCGAGGCGTCGGTCATGGGCAGCGTCCTGCAGGCGGGGAGGCGGGCCGGAGAGCCGGCCGGTGGCGGGCCGGGATGAGGTAGCATGCGATCCCCGTCAGTCCCAGCGCCCCCGCCAGCGGGGGCCGCGGGATGCGCCGCAGCCGCCGATGACGCCCGCTGGCGGGCCGTCGCGCATGCAAGCGGGCGCGTTCGGCCGCGATCCGGCCTGCGACTGCCTCGGGGTGAACCCTTTAGACACCATCCTGCGACAGGCTGCGCCGCGCAAGGCTGCCATGCCGACGGCGGACTTGACCGCGGCTGGCGGCGGGGCCATGCCGCCCGCGATCCCTTCCGGTCTGCTGCGACCGCGAAGGCGGCCTGTCCCTACCCGGCGGGCGCCGGTGACGGCGCCGCGGCACGGGCGGCAGGCGGCCGGGCGTGGTACCGGGGGTCCGGGGCGGCGGTGGCCATGGTCTGTGCGACGCCCGCCCTGCCGAGAAACCGCGCGGCCCGCCGGGTCGCTGATCCGCCGGCCCCGTCGTCGAGCCTGGGGGCCGCGCCTCATTTCCGGGGCCACGGCGCTGCCGTCGGTCCCGCCGCAGGAAAGCACGGCCGCTCGAGGCCGCGATGGAGAGCGACCGATGAGCCTTCGAGACCCCAACCTCGCCCCGATCCCCGAGCTCTATGTCTCGCCGGAGAGCGCGGCCAAGCTCAGGGTCGAGGCCGGCACGCTGCCGTCCTGGGACCTGACGCGCCGCCAGCTCTGCGACCTGGAGCTGCTGATGAACGGCGGCTTCACCCCGCT
>JBCBPG010000811.1:0-2308 GCA_039820865.1 Pseudomonadota bacterium | reverse complement strand
GGCCTCGCGCTCCGCGGGTTTCGCGTCGGCATGGCGGATGCCGACATCCACGGGCCGAACCAGAGCCGGTTCTTCGGCTTCGCCGGCGCGCGCACGCGCACCACGCATCACGGCCTCAGGACCCATGGTTTCGAGGGCGCGGGCATGGCGCATCCCGTGCGCGTCGGCTCGCTCGCCTTCATGCTGCAGGACGACACCAACCCGATCGTCTGGCGCGACGCCTACAAGCACGACTTCATCCACCACCTGATCGGCAGCTTCGACTGGGGGCCGCTGGATTTCCTGGTGATCGACATGCCGCCCGGCACGGGTAACGAACTGATCACGCTCTGCGACCTGCTGGAGGGCTGCAACGTCTCCGCCGTCCTGGTCTCGACCCCGCAGGCCGTGGCGCAGATGGACAGCCTCAAGGCCGCCCGGTTCTGCACCGAACGCGGCCTGCCGGTCATCGGCGCGGTCGAGAACATGGCCGGCGTGGTCTGTCCGCATTGCAGCGGGGCGTTCCACGTCTTCCCCGAGGCCGGCCTCAGCGACGCTCTCGCCGCGTTCGGCATCGACAGGCTCGCCTCCGTCCCGCTGGCGCCGGAACTGGCGATGGGCTCGGACAACGGCCTGCCCATCGTCGCCGACATGCCTGACAGCACGGTCGCCCGCAGCTTCGAGCCCCTGATCGAGGCTGCCGCCCGTCTCGGCCAGGCCGACTTCGAGGCCGCGACCGTCCGCACGCTCGAGGACGTGTTCGACCAGAACCTCGAGGATCCGGGGCTCAGGGAGGCGCTCGCCGCCCTGCCGGGAGACCGGCGCGCCGAGCTTGCCGACGAGGTCGCGGCCCTCCTCGGCCAGGAAACCGCCCGCCTCAAGGGCGCTGCCGGCTCCTCCGACAAGCCATGACCAGCGTCCCATCGCCCGGCCGTCGGGCCTTCTTTCGCGGCGCCCTGTCCGCCACCCCCGACGCGCGCGGTTGGCACCATGTCGACGGTCTCGCCGCGGGCGCGGGCGACGTCTTCTGGGCCGGCTGGGCCGATGCCGAGGGTGTCTTCGTCGTCGGCGACGAGGGCGCGATCTTCCACTTCGACGGCACGCGATGGGAGCGCCACGCTGCACCCGCACCGGTGCCGCTGCACGGCCTGTGGGGCCCGTCGCGACGCGAACTCTGGGCCGTGGGCTGGATGGGGCTGATCCTGTCCTATGACGGCGCCGGCTGGCGCAAGGTGCGCGGCTGTGTCGTGGGCGAGGGCGGCAAGTACACCGCCGACCCGGAGAACACGCCCCTCTTCGCCATCGACGGGCGGCCGGACGGCCGGGCCTGGGCGGTCGGCGACCGCGGCCGCATCCTGCACTTCGACGGGGCCGAGTGGGTCGAGGAGAGCGCCGGCACGCGCGCCCATCTGCGCTGCGTCACATGCCTCGACGACGGCAGCGTCCTTGCCGCAGGCGGCGATGGCACCGTGCTGCGGCGCGACGCCGACGGGGCCTGGCAGCCGCTCGACTGTCCCGTCGCCTCCAACTTCACCGCGCTCCTGCCGCTCGGCGCCGACAGCGTCCTGCTCGCCGGCGGGCGGTACTTCATCGACGCGAACGGGTTCAGGGGCGATCTGGTGCTCTACGGTCCCGAGGGCGCCCGGAAGCTGTTCGACGGCCAGGCCTTCACCCGGTTCCGTGCGCTCGCCCGTCACGGCGATGCGATCATGACCGTGGGCGATGGCGGCCAGATCCACCGGATCGACGACCAGCGCCTCAGGCAGGTCGCCAGCGGCACCCAGCACGACCTGCTCGGCATCGTCGCGCTGCCGGGCGAGGAGCTGATGATCGTCGGCGATTTCGGCACGGTTCTCGTCGGCGCCGAGGCTGCCGCCACGACCTTCGCGCCCGCCGTCGCGACGGGCGACGCGCCGTCGCGGTGGCAGGCGATGCACAGCGGCACCGACCGCCAGCTCTGGGGTCTCTGGGCCGATCGTGCGGGCGGGCCGCTCCATGCCTGCGGCGAGGAGGGCACCGTCCTGGTCCACGACCGCGGCCGGTGGGAGGCGCTGCCGCCGCCCGGCAACCTCGGCATCCATGCCCTCGAACGCGCGCCGGATGGCGGCCTGCTCGCCGCCGGCCAGCTGGGCGAGATCCACCACTTCGACGGCACGACCTGGCGCAAGCAGTTCGACCTGCTCATGGACATCACCCTCTTGTCGCTCTGGTCCGACGGCCGGGGCACGCTGGTGGCCGCCGGCGACGAGGGCCTGATCCTGTCCTGGGACGGCGCGGACTGGCACCGCATGGCCTCGGGCACCCGCAGCGCCCTGTTCGGTCTCTGGGG
>JBCBPG010000810.1:0-2310 GCA_039820865.1 Pseudomonadota bacterium | reverse complement strand
CCCGGGGCCCCCCGCCGGGCCCCCGCGCCGGCGGGGGGCGGCGGGGCCGGGCGCCCGCCCCGCCGGGGGGGGGTGGGGGGGGCGGGGGCGGGTCGCGCGGCCGTCGCGGCGCACGGGGCGGGTGCCCGCCGGGCACCCGAGCGTCTTCCAACCGGGCGTGCGCACGGGCACCCTGCCCACCCGCGTCAGCTTAGCCCGCCACGCATGAACATCCCGTTGCGTCCGCGCGTCCAGCAGCGTTCGCCGAACGCTAACGGGATTGCGGCAATGATGACGCGGGAGGGGGCGAGAGCGGGCGTTTCCGGTCGGTCGGCAACCGCACTAGAGCATTTTCCAGCCAGACTGACTCAGTCTGGCGACAAGAAAATGCTGCAAACAGAACAACCTAGAGCGCGACGCCGGTGCGCTGCCCGGCATCGCGGGCGAGGCTGTCCGCCGGTGCCTCGGCGCGCTCGTCGAGGCCGTAGTCGCGGATGACGCTGGCGACGCGCAGCCGGTAGCCCGCCATCATGCCGCTGCGCCCGCGGTCCTGCGCGGCGCGGTGGCGCGGGCGGTTGCGCCAGGCCTCGAGCGCTGCCTCGTCGCGCCAGAAGCTGAGCGAGACCAGCTTGCCCGGTGTCGTCACGCTCTCGAAGCGTTCGACCGAGATGAAGCCGTCGATCGCCTCGACCTCGCCCTTCAGGCTGGCGGCCAGCGCCATGTAGCCCTCCATCGCGCCCTCGGCGGGCTCCACTTCGAAGATGACGGCGATCATGGGCGGCTCCTTTCGGGCTTCGGGCATGCCTCTGCGCCGGCTGAGATAGCGCGCGGACGCAGCGGAAAGCACCCGGAACCGCGTCGGGCCCGGCATCCGGCTTTCGGCCACGGAAACAGGTGCCGAAAGCCGGAAGGATTTCTCCCTTCCTCAGAGGGGCTTAAGGGCGGTTTCCGGCATGACGGAAATCAATCCCGGAACCGTGATATGAGAAAAATGCACGATTCAGGCCGGTCTGGCGGGACGTTTCGCGCCCCAGGCAGGCCGTCGCGCGTGACCGGGCCGGCGCTCAGACGGCGACGATGAGCTTGCCGGTGTTCTCGCCGCGATAGAGCATGGCGATCGCGCCCGGCGCGGCCTCGGGCCCCTCGAGGACATGCTCGCGCACGGTGAGGCGGCCGTCGCGCAGCCAGCCGGCCAGCGCGGCCCGCGCCTCGCCCAGCCGGTCGCGGTAGTCGAAGATCAGGAACCCCTGCATCCGGGCGCGCGCGACGAGCAGCTGGCGGTGGACCCTGGGGCCCGGGGGCACGGGGTCCCACTCGGTCACCGCCGCGGTGCCGCAGACGGTGATGCGCGCGCCGACGGCCAGCCGGGTCATGACGGCGTCCGAGACCGGACCGCAGGTGTTGTCGAAGTAGCAGTCGACGCCCTCCGGGGCGTGGGCTGCCAGCGCGGCGGCGACGTCCCCGGCGCGGTAGTCGATGGCGGCGTCGTAGCCGAAGGTCTCGAGGCACTGGCGCACCTTGGCCGGCCCGCCCGCGATGGCGATGGTGCGGCAGCCCGCGAGCCGCGCGATCTGGCCCACCGCCGAGCCGACGGCGCCGGCCGCCGTCGAGACCACGACCGTGTCGCCCGCCCGCGCCGCGCAGCTTTCGAGCAGGCCGAAATAGGCGGTCGTGCCGTTGAGCCCCATGACGCCGAGCGCGTAGCTCCGCGGCAGGTCGGCCTCGGTCACGCGGCGCGCGATGGCGGCCCCGTCGACCAGCGCATGGGTCTGCCAGCCGAGGAGCCCCTCGACCACGTCGCCCTCGGCAAAGTCCGGGTGGCGCGAGGCGAGGACGTCGCCGACGGCGAAGGCGCGCATGGTCTCGCCGAGGGCGACGGGCGGCGAATAGTTCGGCACGTCGTTGGCCCAGCCGCGCTGGGCCGGGTCGACCGACCAGTGGGTGAGCCGGACCAGCACCTGCCCCTCGCCCGGCGCGGCGACCGGCGCCTCGGCGATCTCGAAATGCTCGGGGGCCGGGACGCCGACGGGGCGGCGGGCAAGGATGACCCGGGTGTTGCGCATGGGTGGCCTCGGCGGTCGGGGGACGGAGCGGTCAGCGGAGCCCGCGGACAGGCGGCGGACGCGGTGGTGCCTGCTGACCGGCGCGGCGCAGGGTGCCTGGAGCGCCCCGCCCCGCCCCGTGCCGCCCCGCCCCGCCCCGCCCTGCCCCGGGCCGCCCCGGGCCGGCCGCTGCCGGGCCCGGGCCGGCCCCTCAGGGCCAGGTGGCGAGCGGGGGCATGCTCATCAGGACGGCGTCGATGTTGTGCCCGGTCTCGAGCCCGAAGCGGGT
>JBCBPG010000809.1:0-2311 GCA_039820865.1 Pseudomonadota bacterium | reverse complement strand
GCCTCGGCGCGGGCGGGGTCGCCGGCGGCCTGCTCCTCGATCACGCGCTCGACCATCGATTCGGCGAAGGTGACGCCCGAGGCCTTGATCGCCTGCAGATCGGTGGGTGCCAGCAGGTGCAGCACGTCCTCGCCCGCGCCGGGGATCGAGGCTTCGACCACCGTGTCCAGCGCGCCGATCGCCTCGCCCGCGGTCGCGCGGACATGGGCGGCGGGGTCGTCCAGTTCCATCAGATCGCGCATCGTCGGGGCCGCGCGGGTGGTGATGTCGACGACCGCGCCGTCGCGCAGGGTGACCAGGGCCGGGCCGATGCCGGGGCGCCAGGCGCGGCCGACCAGAAGGGCGTCGTGGGGGAGCTTCATGGGGCCTCCGCGGGCAGCATCTTGCCGGGGTTCAGGATCCCCAGCGGGTCGAAGGCGCGCTTGATCGCGCGCATGTAACCGAGGGCGGCGCCATGCTCGGCCGCCATGTAGCCCATCTTGCCAAGCCCGATGCCGTGCTCGCCCGTCACCGTGCCGCCGAGTGCCAGGGCCGTCTCGGCAAGGCCCCCGGTGAACGCCTTCACGCGGGCGACCTCCCCGGCGTCGTCGGGGTCAAGGCGGACGCCGCAGTGGAAGTTGCCGTCGCCGACATGGCCGACCGTGGTGACCGTCAGGCCCAGGCGCCGGCTCTCGGCCTCGGCCGCCATCACCGCCTCGGCCAGGCGCGAGATCGGCACGCAGACATCGGTGGAAAGGGTGCGCTTGCCGGGGTCCAGCATGCCGGTGGCATAGTGCGCGTCGTGGCGCATGCGCCAGAGGGCTGCGCGCTCCTCCTCGCGGTCGCTCCAGCGAAAGCCCTCGGCGCCGAACTCGGCCGCGATCTCGCCGAAGGCCCCGGCCTGTTCGGCGACGCCGGCGGGCGAGCCGTGGAACTCGACGAAGAGATGGGGTTTCTCGGGCAGCCCGGCATTGGCGCGCAGGTTGAAGCCGCGGGCCATCATGGCGTCGACCAGTTCGATGCGCACCATCGGCAGGCCCGACTGGATGGTCAGGATCACGGCGTTCACCGCGGCCGCGATGGTGTCGAAGCGGCAGGTGGCCGCGGAGACCGCCTCGGGCTGGCCGTGCAGGCGCAGCGTCAGTTCGGTGATGATGCCGAGCGTGCCCTCCGAGCCCACGAGCAGGCGGGTGAGGTCGTAGCCCGAGGACGACTTGCGCGCGGCACTGCCGGTGCGGATCACCGTGCCGTCGGCCATCACCGCCTCCAGCGCCAGCACGTTGTCGCGCATCGTGCCATAGCGCACCGCCGTCGTGCCCGAGGCCCGCGTCGCCGCCATGCCGCCGAGCGAGGCATCCGCGCCCGGATCGACCGAGAAGAAGAGCCCCGTCGAGCGCAGCGCGGCATTGAGGCCGAGCCGCGTCAGCCCCGGCTGGACGACCGCCACCATGTCCTCGGCCCGCACCTCCAGCATCCGGTCCATGCGCGAGAGGTCGAGGCTGATGCCGCCCTCGACCGCCAGGTGCTGGCCCTCGAGCCCGGTGCCCGCGCCATAGGCTGTCACGGGGCAGCGATGCGCCGCGGCCGCCCGCATGATCGCGGCCACCTCCGCGGTCGTCTCGGGGAAGGCGACGGCATCGGGCAGGGCCTCGGCGAAATGCGCCTCGTTCGCGCCGTGCAGCGCCCGCACCGAGGCGCCGGTCGAGAGGCGGTCGCCGAGCAGCGCGGCGATGGCGTGGATGGCGGTCATACCCCCTCCCGCGCGGCGGACAGGACGGCCAGCCCCACGACGCCCAGCATCGCCGCCGCCATGGCGTAGTTGATCGCCCGCTGTGTCCCGGGCGCGAGGTCCAGACGATGCACCGCCACCCCGGCCCAGAGCCAGCCGAGATGGATCGGGATCCAGATCGCGTTGACGATGACCAGCTTGAGCCCCGTCTCGACGGCGAGGCTCTCGGGGTAGAAGGCAAAGCCCGTGAAGAGCGCGGTGTTCACCGCATAGGCCTTGGGGTTGATCGCCTGCAGCGCCATGCCTGCGCCGATGCCCGGTGGCCGCGTCGCCTCGATAAAGGCGATGCGCGCGCCCGCGAAGGCGATTTTCGAGGCCAGGTAGACGAGATAGGCGACCGAGGCCGCCATCAGCCCCCAGCGCACCGCCGGCACGCTCAGCACCACCGCCGCCAGCCCCGAGATCACGGCCAGCGCGACCAGGTTGGTCCCGATGAAGAGCCCCAGCACATAGGCCAGCCCCGGGCGGAAGCCGTAGGCAGCGCCCACGCCGGCCGTCGACATCACCCCGGGTCCCGGCGTGACGATCAGCAGGAAGACGGCG
>JBCBPG010000808.1:0-2311 GCA_039820865.1 Pseudomonadota bacterium | reverse complement strand
TTTCTTGTCGCCAGACTGGTTCAGTCTGGCTGGAAAATGCTCTAGCGGGCGGATGGGCCGGTGCCCGTGCCCGCCCGCGTCAGGTTACACGCCAAACCATGACCATTACCCGAACGCTGCCACTTGGCATTCGGCAACGGCAGGATCGGCGTTAGCCGACGGTTCAGCGACTCGGGGCCAAACTGACGTGGGCGGGCAGGGCCCTCGGAAGTGGGCAGGGCCCTCGGAAGTGGGCAGGGCCCTCGTAGGCAGGGCCCCGGCGCCATCGTCCGCCATCGTCGGCTGCCCTTCGAGCTTCGGAGGGCGGGGCCCCTCAGAGACGGCCCCTCAGAGACGGACCCTCTCAGAGGCGGCCCCTCAGAGACGGACCCTCAGAGACGGACCCTCTCAGCGGCGGGTCTTCTCAGAGGCGGGCCATGTCGAGCGGCATTCGGGTGAGCGGCTCTGCGGTGCGCTCGCCGATCAGCGAGGTGCGGCCGAGGCACATGGCCGTGCCGCTCTCGGAGTTCATCAGGATCATGTGCAGGAAGAACACCATGCCCGGCGCGATCACGGTGGTCGCGTTCTCGTAGAACATCTGGTCCTCCATCCAGGAGGGCGGGAAGCGCGGGCCGAGGCTGTAGCCGCAGGCGGCCAGCCGGTGCTCGGACAGCCCGTGCGCGTCGAGCATGCGGGCATGGGCGTCGAAGACCGCGCCCATGGTCGCGCCCGGCACCATGGCGGCCTCGCAGGCGAGCAGCGCCTCGCGGGCGGCCGCGTGCATGGCGTCGTGGTCGGGGCGGGGGCGGCCGATGACGACGGTGTTGAAGAGCGCGGCGTGGTAGTGCGCGTACACGCCTGCGAATTCGAGGTTCAGCTGGTCGTGCGGCTCCAGCGTGCGCCGGCCCTCCTGATAGCGGCAGAGCAGCGCGGTCTCGCCCGAGCCGATGATGAAGGCGTTGCCCGGGTAGCCACCACCGCCCTCGAAGACAGCGCCCTGCATGGCGGCCAGGACGTGACCCTCGGATACGCCCGGTGCCGCGGTGGCCAGCGCCGCGTCCCAGGCGGCGTCGGCCAGCGTCGCGGCGCGGCGGACATGGGCGATCTCCTCGGCCGACTTCACCAGCCGGAGCTCGCCCATGAGGCCGTTGACCGCCACGAGCTGCGCGATCGCGCCGACGGCGCCCGCGACCTTGAGACCGTTGGCATGGGTCAGGCCATGCGTCGCCGTCTCCCACCCGAGGCGCTTGCCGGAGAGCCCGCGCTCGGTCAGGAGCCGCGCGAGATCGGCCGCGGGCTCGGCACCCGCCCGGTCGCGCCAGACCTGGATGTCGGTGAGGGTCGAGGTGATCTCGGCCTGCCGGCGGTCGGCCGAGCGGGTGAGCAGGAACGGCTCGCCCTCGACCGGCACCACGAGGCACTGGAAGAAGCAGTAGCCGAAGGTGTCGTAGCCGGTCAGCCAGAACTGGCTTTCGGGCGCGAAGAGCAGGAGCGCGTCTAGACCGCGCGCGGCCATCGCGCTGCGGGTGGCGGCCATGCGGCGGGCGAACTCGGCATCGGTGAAGTGGCGCATGGGGGCCTCCGGGCGGGCGAGACCTCTCTCTTCCACGGCGCCAGCGCCTGCCGCAAGGGCTCAGGCCGGGACGGCGATCGCGGCGACGAGGCGGCCGTAGTCGGCCTCGCCCCGGTGGGTGGCGCGGCGGTAGCTGTAGAAGCGCGCCTCGTCGGCATAGGTGCAGTGGCCGGTCCAGGCGGCCTCTGCCACGCCCGCGGCGCTGAGGCGGGCGAGCGCATAGCCGGGCAGGTCGAACTGGGCACGGTCTGCCGTCCCGCCGGCGAAGAAGCGGGCGGTCTCGGGGTCCTCGTCGAGAAAGCGCTCGACGAATTCGGGGCCGACCTCGTAGGCGCGCTGGCTGATGCAGGGACCCACGATCGCCACGATGCGCCCGGCATCGGCGCCGAGGGCGGCCATGGCGTCGACGGTGGCCTCCAGCACGCCGGCGAAGGCGCCCTTCCAGCCGGCATGGGCCGCGCCGACGACACCGGCCTCGGCGTCGGCCATCAGGACGGGCGCGCAGTCGGCGACCAGCACGCCGAGGGCGAGGCCAGGGCGGTCGGTGACCATGGCGTCGGCCTCGGGGCGCGGGCCGTCCCAGGGCGCGGTGACGGGCACGACGCGGTCGGAATGGACCTGGGCGACCGAGACGAGGGGGCCTGCGGCCAGATGCGCCCCGATCCGGGCGCGGTTCTCGGCCACTGCCGCTGCGTTGTCGCGCGAGCCCTGGCCACCGTTCAGCGAGGCATAGAGGCCGGTCGAGGTGCCGCCCTGGCG
>JBCBPG010000807.1:0-2313 GCA_039820865.1 Pseudomonadota bacterium | reverse complement strand
CATCCAGATCTGAGACAGCGGCTGCCCTGCACGGGACGGTGAATGGTCAGCGCTTGAACTGACCCGCCCGCCTGCGCAAGCTCGACCTGCAGTAACGTCAACCCACTGTCGCGATGCGCCCGGCCGGCGGGGTACGCGCTGGCAGGCGGGCGGACCCCTGCGACAGGCAGGACCCCGGGCCTGGTCGCGGGAGATCCCGGCGGCCGGAGCGCCGCCTCGGCCCGTTGTCTGATCCGGGGGAGGAAGTGTCATGCGTCTTGTCAGCACCGTGTTCCTGGCCGCCCTGGCCATCATCGGCCTCTCGCTTTTCGGCCCTGCGGATCGCGCAGTGGCGCAGCCCGCGCCCACGGGCCTGGGCAGCCTGGCGGAGTTCCTGCCGCAGACGGGGCAGGAGGGTCCCTGGCGCTACGTCAACACCGGCGACAGCTTCGAGATCGACAACCTCGCCGACCCGCAGGCGATCAAGTACTTCTATGTCGGCCCCGCCCCGGGGACCGAGGGGCGGCGGACCATCGAGGCGGGGCTCAACGTTCATCCCGACAGCGACGGGATCGCCGGCCTGCTCTACGGCCTGAACGACACGCGCGACGTCTATCACCTGCTGACGCTGGATGCGGCGGGCACCGTCATCCTGTTCCGCCGCGACCCGTCGGGCTTCCGCTCGATGATCGAGCAGACCTCCGACGCCTACCTGCCCGGCAAGATCAACCGCCTGACGATCGAGGAGAACGGCAACGAGATCGCCTTCTCGCTCAACGGAACGCGCATGGGCTCGGTCGGGGGCGACCTGTTCGGCTCGGGCTCGGTCGGCATTGCGGCGGCCGGCGACGTGCGTGCCTTCTTCAACTACTTCTCGGACGGGCGCGGGGGCGAGCGGACTGAGCGGCGCGACCCGGCCCGGCCGGACGAGACCGTCCCCGCCACGGTCCCCGCCACGGTCCCCGCCACAGGTCCCGCCTCGGCGCCGGCCTCCGTGCCCGCCTCGGCCGCGGCCGAGACGCTGCAGATGCGGCCCCACCAGATCGTCGACACCCACGGCCCGGCCGGCCCCGTCGTCGCCTACGAGACGCTGGTGCCCGAGGGCTGGCAGACCCGGGGCGGCGTCGCCTGGAGCCAGGCCGACGGCCAGGGCGGCTGTTTCACGGGCGCACGGCTGATCTGGGGCGCGGGTACGCAGGACGAGGCCTACGGCATCGCCTTCATGGACCCGCTGAGCTGGGGCATGTCGACCATCGGGCCGTCGCGCTACATGTGCCTCGGCCAGGACATGACGGATGCCGAGACGGTCATGCGGACCTATTTCGGGGCGCTTGGCGGCGGGCTGCAGGTGACGGTCACCGACGTGCAGCGCCCGCCGGAAATCCAGCCGCTGCTCGACAGCATCACGCGCGCCTCGCAGACCGGCTTTGCAGGCTCGCGCACCTGGGCCGACGGCGTGCTGGTCTCGGCGCATGTCCGCTCGCCCACGCGCGAGAACGATGCGTATTTCCTGGTCCTGACCCGGCACATCGAGAACACCTTCGACGCCGGCACGACCTTCCGCGACGGGCGCACGGCCATGATCCTCGGCGTCTTCACCCCGGTCGGCAAGCGCGACGAGGGCCACCCCGCCTTCGCGGCGATCCTCAACAACCTGCGGGTCAATCCGCAGTGGCAGCAGGTCGAGGCACAGTGGTGGGCGCAGAAGCTCCGCCAGAACCGACCCCAGCCCGGGCAGGCGGTGACGGCCAAGGCCGGCGACACCTCGATCGGCGACATGATGTTCGAGAGCTGGCAGCGCCGCGAGGGCATGCGCGATGCGGGCCATGCCAAGTCGGTCAACAGCATCTGGGAGATGCAGCCCTGGCAGACGCCCTCGGGCGGCACGGTACTGTTGAACCAGAACTACAACCACGCCTGGCAGCTGCAGAACGGCTCGATCGTGCTGACCAACAACGCCAACTTCAACCCGATGCAGAGCCTGAACCAGACCGGCCAGCAGATGCAGCAGATGCGGTGACCGCCGGCCGACGAACGGACAAGCAGGCTCGCCCGCACCCATGGGCGAGCGCGTTGCGCCGCAAGTTCCTGATTTCCCTGGTGAGTGCAGGAGAGATCGAACCCACGGCCGGCCGATCGAGAGCTCGATGCCTGGACCACGCGGCAGCCGCCAATCGGACAGCGGGCGAGGTTGCGCCCAAGACCGTCATCGCGATCTCATGACCCACTGTTTCTGGTGGTGCCGGTAGAGGGCGGCCGTGGTGCATGGGTCGGGTGAGGAACGGATGTCCCCCTTTCTCCTGGGATCAGGCGACGCGGATGGTGATCGGTTTG
>JBCBPG010000806.1:0-2317 GCA_039820865.1 Pseudomonadota bacterium | reverse complement strand
CGGCGTCTGGGATTGCACGAACCGAGCGACCAAAGGCGCCTTTGCTGGCGCTGCCATCCGGCTTCTCAAGCTTGCTTTCTAGGAAGCCTTTGTCGTCACGATAGGGGACTGGAGCGGCAAACTCAACGAAGGCCTCGAGATGGGCATAGTAATGGTCCTCACGCGTCGGATCTGGCTCAATGCCGACGACGCGCGCCGCGCCGACATACGCCTGTCGACCCCTTGATCGCCGCGGTTCGTAGAAGACTATCCAATCGCCGACGGTCCGCTCCGCCGTCGGGCGATAGGTAGCCGGGAAGTGATATTGGTACTCTAGCCGGTCATCATAACCGGAGTGAAGGCGGTGGGTGAACACGGCTTTAACCATGGCGCCAGGGGAGCCCGGCGCCATGGAGATTTCAAGGCCTTACTCGGCGGCGATCGACGGTTCGCCCGTCGCGGGTTTTATGCGGCAGGCGCTGAACTTGAACTCGGGGATCTTGCCGAAGGGGTCGAGCTGGGGGTTGGTGAGGATGTTGGCGGCCGCCTCGACATAGGCGAAGGGGACGAAGACCATGTCCTCGGCCACGGCGCGGTCGGCGCGGGCCATGATCTCGATGGCGCCGCGGCGGGTCTCGATGCGGATGAGGTCGCCGGGCTGCAAGCCGAGACGGCGCAGCGTCTTGGGGTGGAGCGAGGCGTTGGCCTCGGGCTCGAGCCCGTCGAGAACGGTCGCGCGGCGGGTCATCGAGCCGGTATGCCAGTGCTCGAGCTGGCGGCCGGTGGTCAGGATCATCGGGAACTTGGCATCGGGCGGCTCGGCCGGCGGCACGATCTGGGCGGGCGTGAACTTGGCGCGACCGCCGGGGCGCGGGAAGCCCTCGCCGAAGAGGACGCTCTCGCCCTCGCCGTCGGGGGTCTTGCAGGGATAGGTGACCGAGCCTTCGAGCTCGAGCCGTCCCCAGGAGATGTTGCGGAGCGACTTCATCCCCATCTTCATCTCGGCGAAGACCTCGGAGGGGTGCTCGTAGGACCACTTGAGGCCGAGGCGATTGGCGAGTTCGACGATGATCCAGAAGTCCTCGCGGGCCTCGCCCGGGGGCTGCATCGCCTGGCGGCCCATCTGGACCTGGCGGTTGGTGTTGGTGACGGTGCCGGTCTTCTCGGGCCAGGCGGAGGCGGGCAGGATCACGTCGGCGAACATCGCCGTCTCGGTCAGGAAGATGTCCTGGACGACGAGGTGGTCGAGCAGCGAGAGCGCCTTGCGGGCGTGGTTGACGTCCGGGTCCGACATCGCCGGGTTCTCGCCCATCACGTACATGCCGCGGATCTGGCCGCGATAGACGGCGTCCATGATCTCGACGACCGTGAGGCCCGGCTCGTCATGCGGCTCGGTGCCCCAGATCGAGCGGAAGAGCTCGCGCGAGGGCGCGTCCTTGACGCTCTGGTAGTCGGGCAGCACGTGGGGGATGAGGCCGGCATCCGAGGCGCCCTGGACGTTGTTCTGGCCGCGCAGCGGATGCAGCCCCGTGCCCGGGCGGCCGACATGGCCCGCGAGCAGCGCCAGCGAGATCAGGCAGCGCGCGTTGTCGGTGCCGTGGACGTGCTGGCTGACGCCCATGCCCCAGAAGATCATGCCGGCCTTGGCGCGGGCGAAGGTGCGGGCGACGTCGCGCAGCACTTCCGCCTCGATCCCGCAGGTCTCGGCCATCTTCTCGGGCGCGAACTGGCGCAGGTGATCGCGGAGCTGGAAGAAGCCCTCGGTGAAGCCCTCGACATAGTTCCGGTCGTAGAGCTTCTCCTCGACGATCACGTGCATGATCGCGTTCAGCATCGCCACGTCGGTGCCGGGGCGGAACTGCAGCATGTGCTTGGCGTGGCGCTTCAGGCCCTGGCCGCGGGGGTCCATGACGATCAGCTCGCCGCCGCGCTTGGCGAACTGCTTGAAATAGGTGGCGGCGACGGGGTGGTTCTCGGTCGGGTTGGCGCCGATGACGATGGCGACGTCGGCGTTCTCGATCTCGTTGAAGCCCGCGGTCACGCCGCCCGAGCCGACATTCTCGATCAGCGCATAGACCGAGGAGGCGTGGCAGAGCCGGGTGCAGTGGTCGACGTTGTTGTGCCCGAAGCCGGTGCGGATGAGCTTCTGGAAGAGATACGCCTCCTCGTTCGAGCCCTTGGCCGAGCCGAAGCCCGCCACGGACTTGCCCGAGAAGAAGCCGCGCAGCTTGGCGAAGCCGCCGGCGGCGGCGTCCAGCGCCTCGTCCCAGGTCGCCTCGCGGAAATGGGTCCAGGGGTTGGCGGGGTCGACGTTGAGGCCCTTCTCCGGCGCGTCCGG
>JBCBPG010000805.1:0-2319 GCA_039820865.1 Pseudomonadota bacterium | reverse complement strand
GTTCTGGTCGAGGACGATCTGGCCCAGCCGGTCCTCGCCGGCATCGCCGCCGCCGATCAGGATGTCGTTGCCCTTGCCGCCGATCACCAGGTCCGAGCCGCGCCCGCCGTTCAGCACGTCGTGGCCGTTGCCGCCGAACAGGATGTCGTCGCCGTAGTGGCCCTCGACCGTGTCGTTGCCGTCATTGCCGTGCAGCTTGTCGTCGCCGGCCCACCCCTTGACCTCGTCATTGCCGTCCCGGCCGTACATCACGTCGTCGCCGGCCAGGCGGGGCAGGGTACCCGAGGGCGCGGTCAGCGCCGTGCCGGGCCCGTCGTTGTAGAGCTCGCGCACCTCGGTGGGCGTCAGCACGTCGCCGCGCTTGAAGCCGCCCCAGAAGCCGAAGCCGGCCATCGCGCCCTCGAACGGGCTCACCAGCTTGTCGTCGTCGGCCGCGAAGGCCTGGGCAGTGTCGTTGACCTTGGTGCGGACCTGGTCGGCACCGAACACGAAGGGCTCGGTGTTCTGGACCATGTAGGCCTCGCCGTAGACGCCCGGGCTCGGCACGTTGCCTTCGACGGGCTCCCACTGGTTGTTGGCGATGGCGCGGCCGTTCTCGTAGATCGTGACGCCCTTGTCGTTGAACGAGACGGCAAGGTGCGACCAGACGCCTTCCTCCAGCACCGGCGCCTTGGTCTTCCAGGCCTTGTTGCCCTCGCCGTTGCCCGGCGCCATGCGCAGCAGCAGGTTGCCGTCCTCGAGATGGATCAGCCGGAAATGGCCGCCCTCGCCCGAGCCGCTCTGGTCCTTGGTGACGATCGCGCCGGCGTTCGAGAGATCGTCGGCCCGCACCCAGACCGCCATCGTGCCCATGGTCACCTGGAAGGCCGGGTCATGGTCGAGATAGGCGAAGTCGGTCTTGCCGTTGAAGCTGAGCGCCGTCCCCGGCCGGCCGTCGGGGCCGCGTACCGCGCCGTCCTGGCGCAGGATCGCCTGGTTCTCGTCCAGCTCGTAGGCGGTGATGGCACCCAGCTCGCCGCGCAGGTCGCCATAGGCGCCCTCGTCGCCGTTCGCCATGCTCCAGAAGCCGAGGGCGCCGGGCAGGTCGCCGGGCTTCAGCTCGGACGGCCGCATGTCGGGGCGAAGCAGGTCGTCGCCGGCCGTGCCGTTTCGGGTGACGCCGGCAACCTCGAGCTCGGCGATCTGCCCGAAGGGCTCGCGCGTCAGCTCGATGTCCTCGGCCGGCGTCGGCGGCGCGGTGTTCGCCAGCGCCGCGGCGAGGAAGGGGTTGTCGATATGGTCCTCGGGGCTGCCGGTGACCGCGCCCCAGGATCCGTCCGTGCCCCGCGTGTCATAGCCGTAGACCACGTCGCCGTTGATCACGGTCTGCTTGGTCTCGCCGGCCGGGAAGATCGCCTCGGCGACCTCGGAGATATTGTCGACGATGCCGAAGGTGACGCCGGCATCGGTGATGATGTCGTCCTCCTCGACCCGGTCGCCGTGGACGATCAGCTGGCCGATCAGGTCCTGGTCATGCGCGCCGCCCGCCCGCGCCGCGTTGCCGGCGCAGTGGCAGGTCGCAT
Organism: Pseudomonadota bacterium; assembly: GCA_039820865.1. Taxonomy (GTDB): domain Bacteria; phylum Pseudomonadota; class Alphaproteobacteria; order Rhodobacterales; family Rhodobacteraceae; genus Thermohalobaculum. The sequence goes on along the minus strand of JBCBPG010000805.1, from coordinate 757 downwards.
CGCCCGTCGCCACGCAGGGCCCGGACTGGTTCGACCAGACGGTGATGATGGTCTCGATGTCCCCGTCGCCGTCCACGTCGCGGTACGAGACGTCGCAGATCTCGGCCGTGTGGCCGATGATGGCGATCGTGTCCTCCTCGGCGTTGTAGTCGAGGATGGTGTCGATGCCGAAGCTGTCGGTCCAGTGGTCGCGGACATAGGTGTTCTCGCCCGCGACGCCGGCCCAGTTGATCGAGCCGTCCGAGCGGACATGCTTTTCGATGATCTCGAGCTTGGCGTTGATCTGCGCGGTGATCAGGAAGGTGTCGCGCCCGGCGCCGCCCTCGTAGATGTCGTCGGCCACCAGTGCCTGGTCTTCCCAGCCGATCAGCTTCTGGCGGTCGTAGTTTACCTCGCCGTTGTCGGGGCGCGTGACGTTGCCGACGACGATCTGGCCGATCTTCTGCTCGCCCGCGTCCGAGCGGCCGACGATCAGGTCGTCGCCGTCGCCGCCGCGCAGCCAGTCGCTGCCGCGCCCGCCCTCGAGCACGTCGTTGCCCTTGCCGCCGATGATGAGGTCGTTGCCGTAGCCGCCCTTGATGTTGTCGGCGCCGTCGCCGCCATCGACGGTGTCGTCGCCGCCGCCGGCGTCGATCGTGTCGGCATCCGCGGTGCCGTTGATGGTCTCGGGATCGTCGACCGCCGCCTCGCCCAGCTGGTGCGAGGGGTGGTAGTCGGCCACCGGCACGCTCGGCCCGCCCGTGGTTTCCAGGTCGCC
>JBCBPG010000804.1:0-2322 GCA_039820865.1 Pseudomonadota bacterium | reverse complement strand
GCAAGCGCTCTAGTCGGCCCGGGGGGCGTCGAAGGGGAGACCGACGGCATCGACGGGAGCCGGCCGTGCGGCAGACCTCCAACCTGCGCGGGGACGCGTCGACCAGCCAGAGGGTTCACCAGCCGCCGGGGCCGCCGCGACCGCGCGGGAAAGGTCCCGTGATCTCGGCGCCGGGGACCGCGATCGCCAGGGCATGCCGAGAGGCGGGGTGCGGCGGGAGGTGCAGCCGGCCGGCGATCCGCCGGGACACGATGCCGGGCGGTGCGTCGAGGGCGTCCTGGCAGGTCGCGCCGGGGCAGACCTTGTGGACCTCGTTCGTCGCCGCAAGCCATGCCAGCGGTACGCGCCCGCCGCCTCAGGTGTCGCCGGGGACGCCGTAGCTGGGGGCGGCGCCGGGGTCGAGCGCGCGGGTGACGTAGTCGTCGAGCTGGGGTTCGTAGCGGGTCCAGAGCGCGGCGAGCGCCTCGATCGGGCAGTCTTCGGTCCAGTCGACGCGCAGATCGGCGACGGGCCAGGGGACGTCGCGCACCAGCTTGAGGCCGGCCGAGTGGACGGGCCCGGCCTCGCCGCCGGCCGCCAGTGCTGCGCGCATCGCGCCGATCAGCCGGTCGCCGAGCGGTGCCGCGGAGGCGGCGAAGGCGTCGACCATCGCCTGCACCACGCCGTCGTTGGCCAGCAGGTTGCCGCCGCAGGCGACGTCCGGGCCGGTGGCCTCGGCCCAGATGCCGAGGGCGTTGGGGCCCGAGTGGATCGCGGCGGCGCCGGCCGCGTCCACCGCCGTCACCTGGCGCCAGGCGGCATGGGGGGCGGTGGCGGCGACGATGGCAATCGCCTCGGGCGCGCTGGCGCCGAGGGCCATGAGGTCGAGTGCCCGGGTGCCCAGCCGCGGGTCGGTGACGTTCTGGCTGGCCACCGCGCCGACACCGGCCCGGGCATAGGCGCAGCGCGCGGCGACCGCGGGCGAGGAGGAGGCGACGGCCACCCCGAACATGCTTGTCGAGGCGCAGCGGGCGACGATGGAGAAGGTCATGGGGCCTCGCCTGCGCCGCTGGCGTCGTCGTCGGGGATGACGGCGGTGGCGTCGATCTCGACCAGCCATTCGGGGCGGGCCAGCGCGCTGACCACCAGGCCGGTCGAGACGGGATGCACCCCGCGGATGTAGGCGCCCATCGTCCGGTAGACGGCCTCGCGGTGGCGGACATCGGTGATGTAGACGACGACCTTGACCAGGTGCTCCATGCGTCCGCCGGCCTCCTCGATCAGCTGGCGGATGTTCTGCATCACCTTGTGCGTCTGGTCGACCGGGTCGTGGCTGTCGATGCTGGCGGGGTCGTCGAGGCCCTGGGGGCACTGGCCGCGCAGCCATACCGTCCGCCCGCCCCGCGTGACGACCGCCTGCGCGAGGTCGTTGTCGAGGTTCTGTTCGGGATAGGTGTCGGCCGTGTTGAAGGGGCGGATGCGCTGGTGGGCCATGGGTCAGACGGTCTCGGGAACGGGCGAGGGTGCATAGGCCTCGTAGGCCCGCTGGATCGCGATCTGGTCGGCGATGAAGCGCGCATCGTGCCAGACGCCCCAGATGAAGGACGAGCCCCGGCGCGAGAGCCAGGGCAGGCCAAGGAAGTAGAGCCCCCGCTCGGCACCGACGCCGCGTTCGTGGCGTGGCCGGCCGTCGGGGCCGAAGCTGTCCACCTTGAGCCAGCCGAAATCGAGCGTGTAGCCGGTGGCCCAGACGATCGTGGTGATGCCCTCGGCGGCGAGGTCCAGCGACAGGACCGGGTCGGTGAGGCAGGCGGGATCGGGGGCGATGCGGCGGGCCTGGGGCTCCTCGGGCAGGTCGAGGCCGTTCGCGGCGACATAGGCGTCGGCGTCGTCGAGGAAGGCGAGGTAGTTGGCGTCGCCGCGGGCGATGTTGGCGGCGAGGTCGGGGGCGACGCCGATGCGGCCGTCCTCGAAGCCCCTCGTCATGCCGAGGAGCGTGATGCCCTGGCCGGCAAGGCGGCGGAAGTCGATCGTCTCGCCGCCGCGCGCGCCGCTGACGGCGATGGTGACGTGCTCCAGGCCCGGGGTCAGCGCCGCCGCCTCCCACCGGCCGAGCACGCCCAGCCACCAGACATTGTCGCGCCCGCGATAGCGCCGCGGCGGGCGGTCATGGGGGCCGATGGAGAGGAAGACGCGCCGGCCCGCACGGTTGAGATCGTCGGCGATCTGCGAGCCGGAGGAGCCGGCGCCGACGACCAGCACCGCACCCTCGGCCAGCGCGCCGGGGTTGCGGTAGGCGCTGGAATGCAGCTGGGTCACGCTGGCCCCGGCCGGGACCAGGGG
>JBCBPG010000803.1:0-2323 GCA_039820865.1 Pseudomonadota bacterium | reverse complement strand
TTCCGGTTCGAGTGGCCGTAGCCGTAGTCGTTGATCATGAACTTGCCGCTCTCGACGCTCAGCAGCGCGTCGATCATCTCGTAGGTGCGCTCGAGGTTCGGCGCGTCCTTGTGCACCATCACGCCGCAGACCCAGGTGAGCTGGCCCTCCCTGGGCTTGGCGAAGCGCACGGGCACGCCCTCGGACTGGAGCAGCACGGCCGAGGCGTTCCAGGTCATCGCGGCGGCCATCTCGCCCGAGGCGAGCGCCTGCTCCAGCGTCGTGGTGTCGTCGGTGTACACGCGGATCAGCGGGCGCTGGGCACGCATGACCGTGGCGATCTTGTCGAAGGCCTCGTCAGTGGCGATCTGGTCGAAGGGCACGCCAGCCTTGATCGCGCCGCACCACCAGGCGTCGCCGCCCGAGGCGAGCGAGCCGAGGCGCCCGCCATAGCGCTCGTCCCAGAGCATGTCCCAGCTCTCCTCGCCCTCGAGCTCGAAGAGGTCGGTGCGGTAGGTGACCGAGGTGCCGCCCCAGTCGAAGGGGACCATCCAGGGCTGGCCCGAGGGCGCGGTATTGCCCTCCATCGCGACCAGTTCCGGCATGATGTCGGGCCAGTTCGAGAGCCGCGAGGTGTCGATCGGCTGGAACAGCCCCGTGTCGGCCCAGCGCCTGAGGCCCGCGTTGCAGGGATGCGCCGCGTCGACCACATAGCCGCCGCGCATCTTGATCAGCGCCTCCTCGGTGCCGCCGAAGATCGCGAAGTTCGGCGGTGCGCCATGCTCGGCGATATAGGGGCCGTAGATCTCCTCGATGTCGTAGCCGCCCCAGGTGAAGAAGGTCGCGTGGTCGCCCTCGCTGGCGCGGGCGCGGCGCGGCAGCATCGGCGTGGTGACCAGCCCGATCCCGGCGGCCATGAGCGAGCGGTTGAAGGCGCGGCGCGAAAGCTCGCCACGGCGGACGGCACTCAGGTTGTCGACGATATCCATGGGGTGGCCTCTCCTGTCGCACGGTCGGTTGGGTCCGACTGAATGAGCGTTCATAATTATGGCGGCGGACAGAATGCCGCAGTCAAGTGTCGTCGGCGGCTGAACGACAATTCACTCGATGCAGGGGCCGGATTGGCGACGAGAGAGGCAGCCGGTGCCCGCTTCTGACCAAGGCGCGGGCAGTCCGCGCCCGTGCCGGGGATCTCCGAGGGACGAGGCGGGAATCGCGCGGGCGCCGCCCCTCGCCTGGCCTGCCGCCGGCCGGCAACGCTCGCCCGTCAGCCCGCCCCGGCGCGCTTCAGCGCCCTGGCGATGGCCTTGGCGGCCCGGCGCCCGCTGTCGAAGGCGCCGTTGGCCAGCGCCGCGCGCTCCGGGTCCACCGCCTCGCCCGCGAAGAACAGCCGGTCGGCCAGCGGCCTGCCCAGCGCCTTGCGCGCGCCCGTCCGCCCCGGCCGCTGGGTCGAATAGGCGCCCAGCGTCAGCGGGTCCGACGCCCAGCCCGTCATCGCGCCCCTGACGAAGCGCTGCCGCGCCTCGCTGCCGACCAGCGCCACCAGCTCGCCCAGGGCGAAGTCGACCGCCGCCGCCTCGCCCTCGCGCGAGAGCGCCCAGCCAAGATCGCCGCCGATGTTGCCGAAGACGTAGTCGTGCCCGCAGGGCCAGGCGACGAAGTAGCAGGCCCGTGCCGGCGTCTCGTCGGGCACGCGATAGGTCACCACGTCGCCCTCGCCAAAGCCGAACCGCGCGCCGTCGAACAGGAGCGGCACCTTGACCAGCATCCCCATGGGCAGCGCGTGGATCGCCTCCTCGGTCGCTGCCGGCAGCGCGGGGGTGAAGCGGATGGCGCCGGCGGCCAGCACCCCGGTCGAGACCGTCACCAGGCAGGCCTTCGCCCGGATCGTGCCGCGCGCGGTCTCGACCGCCACGCCGGGGCCCTGCCAGTCGATCCCGCTCACGGGCGCCTCGAGCGCGATCGCCAGCCCCTCGGCCAGCGTGGCCACGATCGCGCCGAACCCCTCGCGCACCAGGTAGCTCGGCTGGTCGTCGGCCTGCTCCCAGTGATCGACGGGCGAGAGGTCCTTGAAGTCCACGCCATAGTCCATCGCGCCGATCCAGGACTGGGCGGTGCCGGAGAACGGCAGGTCCCCGGGGATGACCCCGATCGCCGGCGCCGCCCGACCCTTCCTGCCCGCCTTGCTGAGGGCCTTGTCGATCACCCGGTGGGCATGGTCATAGGCCGCCCAGTCCGCCTCGCTCGCGGGGCGGCCGTCGACGAACAGGTGCTCGGGCGCGTCCGTGTGGTCGACCAGCGTGAAGCCGCGGGCACGCGCGATCCGCACCAGCGAGTTCCTGTC
>JBCBPG010000802.1:0-2326 GCA_039820865.1 Pseudomonadota bacterium | reverse complement strand
CAAGCAGCCCAAGCTCGCCGACATCACCCCGCCCTTTGCCTACGAGGCCGCCTGATGCGCGTCACCGTCACCGGCGCCGGCGGCTATATCGGCTCGATCCTGGTCCCGATGCTGCTCGAAGCAGGCCACGAGGTGGTCGCGCTCGACCGCTTCTTCTTCGGCGACACGCTGGGCGAGAACCCCGGGCTCACCAAGCGCAAGGCCGACAGCCGTTTCCTGACCGTCGAGGATTTCGAGGGCTCGGACGCGGTCATCGACCTCGTCGCCATCTCCAACGACCCCTCGGGCGAGGAGTTCCGAAAGGAGACGCTGGCGATCAACTGGCGCGCCCGCGCCTCGACCGCGGCGCTGGCCAAGGAGGCCGGCTGCACCCGCTACGTCCTGCCCTCGTCCTGCTCGATCTACGGTTTCCAGGACAAGGAAACCGTGGTCGACGAGACCTGGCCCACCAACCCGCTCACCACCTATGCCATCGCCAACGAGAAGGCCGAGCATGACACGCTGGCCCTCGCGGACGAGCGCTTCTGCGTGGTGATCCTGCGCCAGGCGACGGTCTATGGCCTCAGCCCGCGCATGCGCTTCGATCTCGCGATCAACGGGATGACCTATGGCGCCTACAGGACCGGCAAGCTGCCGCTGATGCGCGACGGCACGCAGTGGCGCCCGATGGTCCATGTCGCCGACACGGCATCGGCGCAGATCTTCATGCTGACCGCGCCGGCCGAGAAGGTGAACGCCCAGCTCTTCAACGTCGGATCGGCCGAGAACGTCTACCAGCTCGGCCCGCTGGCCGAGATCGTCGCCGCCGCGGTGCCCCGCGAGGTCGAGGTCGAGTTCTACGGCGATGTCGACCACCGCAGCTACCGCGTCGCCTTCGACAAGATCGAGGCGCTCGGCTGGAAGGCCACCCGCACCGCCGATGACGGCGTCGCCGAGATCTGCGCCGCCATGGACAAGGGGCTGGAGAAGGACGAGCGCACCATCACGCTCGCCTGGTACCGCCGCCTCGAGGAGATGCGCCGCCAGGTCGCCGAGGTCGAGCTCCACGGCGGCATCCTGCGCCTCTGACCCCGGCCCGGCGGTGCGGTGCACGCACCCTGCGGCCACGCCCCGGGTCCGACCAAGCCCGCCGGGGGCGCCGGAGCCCGGCAGGGCGAAGGCCCACCCGCCGGAGGCGCCCGAACGGAGGGACACATGACCGACATCCTGCTCACCGGCGCGACCGGCCAGCTCGGCTGGGAGGTCACCCGCCGCGCCCCCGGCGCCGGCCTCAGCGTCACGCCGCTGGCCCGCGACGGGCTCGACATCACCGACCGCACCGCCGTGCGCGAGACCGTCGCCCGCCACCAGCCCAGGCTCATCCTCAACGCCGCCGCCCATACCCGCGTCGACAAGGCCGAGGACGAGGAGCGCGCGGCGACCTACGCCGCCAACCGCGACGCCCCCGCCTATCTCGCCGAGGCGGCCGAGGAGACCGGCGCCGCGCTCCTCCACTACTCCACCGACTATGTCTTCGACGGCACCGCCACGCGCCCCTATCGCGAGGACGACCCCACCGCGCCCCTCGGCCAGTACGGCCAGGCCAAGCTCGAGGGCGAGCGCCTCGTTGCCGAGCGCTGCGAGCGCCACGCGATCCTGCGCACCGCCTGGGTCTTCGGCGTGCGCGGCCACAACTTCGTGCGCACCATGGTCCGCCTCGCCGGCTCGCACCCGCGCCTCCGCGTCGTCGACGACCAGCGCGGCGCGCCCACCTTCGCCGGTCACCTCGCCGACGCCGCCCTCGCCCTTGCCCCCCGCCTGATCGAGGGCACCGCCGGCACGGAGGGCTACGGCCTCTTCCACTGCACCGGCGCGGGCGAGGTCACCTGGTGCGGCTTCGCCCGCGAGATCATGGCCCGCACGGCGCCCACGACCGGCAACCACCCCCCCGTGGACGCCATCACCACTGCCGAGTTCCCGACGCCGGCCAGACGCCCCGCCTATTCGAGGCTCGACAACGCCAGGCTCGCCCGCGTCCACGGCATCGAGATGCCCGACTGGTCGGCCGGCCTCGACGCGATGCTCGAGGAGTTCCTCCCCGCCTGGATGGCCGAACAGGGGGCGAGCTCGTGAAGGGCATCATCCTCGCCGGCGGCTCCGGCACCCGTCTCTGGCCGATGACCAAGGCCGTGTCGAAACAGCTCCTGCCCGTCTTCGACAAGCCGATGATCTACTACCCGCTCACCACCCTCATGCTGGGCGGCATCCGCGAGATCCTGATCATCACCACCCCCCGCGACGCGGAGGCGTTCGAGACGCTGATCGGCAACGGCGCGCAGTGGGGCCT
>JBCBPG010000801.1:0-2327 GCA_039820865.1 Pseudomonadota bacterium | reverse complement strand
GGGGCGGTGCGACGGCTGGCGGTGCCGCTGGCGGCCTCGACCGTCACGACCGTGCTGGCCTTCGTGCCGATGGCCGCGCTGCCGGGGCCGGCGGGCGACTTCGTCGGCGCCATCGCGCTGTCGGTCATCGTGATGCTCTTCGCCTCGCTCCTGCTGGCGCTGACGGTCACGCCCGCGATTGCCGGCTTCCTGCTGCCCGAGCGTTCGGCCGCGCCGCGGTGGTGGCGCGACGGGCTGGCGGGCGGCGCGGTCGGGCGGGGCTTTGCGGCGCTGCTCGGCGCGGCGCTCCGCTGGCGGCGGATCGCGATGGTGATCGCGGCGCTGCCCGCCATCGTCGGCTTTCTCGCCTTTCCGACGCTCAAGGCGCAGTTCTTCCCCGAGGTCGATCGCGACCAGTTCCACGTGCAGGTCGAGATGGCCGACGGCGCGGCCATCGCCCGCACCGCCGGGACCGCGCTGGCCGCCGATGCGATCCTGCGCGCGACCGACGGGATCGAGGGCGTGCAATGGGTCGTCGGCCGCAGCGCGCCGGCCTTCTACTACAACATGCTCGACAACCGCGACCGCGACCCGGGCTTTGCCGAGGCGCTGGTGACGACCGCCTCGCCCGCGGCCACGGCCCGCATCATCCCCGGCCTGCAGCACCGTCTCGACGCCGCGCTGCCGGGCGCGCGGGTGCTGGTCCGCGGCCTCAAGCAGGGTCCGCCGGTGGATGCGCCCGTCGAACTCCGCCTGGTGGGCCCCAGCCTCGACACGCTCCGCCGCCTCGGCAAGGAGGCCCGCGCCCGCATGGCCGGGGTGCCCAGCATCATCCACAGCCGCGCCACGCTGGCCGGTGGCGCGCCCAAGCTGGTCTTCGACCTTGACGAGGACAGGGTGCGCCTGGCGGGCCTGACCCTCGGCGATGTCGCCCGACAGATCGAGACGCTGACGATGGGCGCGCTCGGCGGCTCGCTGGTCGAGGGGCCGGAGGAGCTGCCCGTGCGCGTCCGGCTGGCCGGCGCCGAACGCGCCGCCGCCGACCGCCTCGCCGCCCTCACCATCGTCGCCCCCGGCGGCACCGTGCCGCTCATGGCCCTCGGCGACCTCCGCGTCGAGCCCGCCGACAGCGCCATCGCCCGGCGCGACGGCGAGCGGGTGAACACCGTGCAGGCGTTCCTGCGCCACGGCGTCCTGCCCGATGTCGCGCTCTCGGACCTGCAGGCGCGCCTCGTCGCCGAGCCGATCGCGCTGCCGCCCGGCTATCGCATCGAATGGGGCGGCGACAGCGATGCCCGCGGCGAGACGGTGCGCAACCTGATGTCGGTCGTCGGCCTCGTCGTCGTCGGCACGCTGGCGGCCATCGTGCTCACCTTCAACTCCTGGCGGCTGAGCGCGGTGACGCTGGTGGTGGCGGTGCTGTCGATGGGGCTCAGCCTGCTGGCGCTCGAGATCTTCCGCTATCCCTTCGGCATCCAGGCGCTGATCGGCGTGATCGGGGCCATCGGCGTCTCGGTCAACGCGGCGATCATCATCCTGACCGCGCTGCAGGAGGACCCCGGCGCCGCGGCGGGCGAGCGTGAGGCGATCCGCGACGTCGTGTTGCGGTCGAGCCGCCACATCGTCTCGACCACCATCACCACCTTCGGCGGCTTCCTGCCGCTGATCGTGGCGGGCGGCGGGTTCTGGCCGCCCTTCGCCATGGCGATCGCGGGGGGCGTTCTGCTCTCGGCCGTGGTGTCGTTCTTCTTCGTGCCGCCGGCCTTCAGCCTGCTGACGCGCGAGCGCCAGGACGCGCCCCTCGCGCTGACGCCCGGGATGGCGGTGTCCGTGCCGCCCATCGCCATCCACCGCATCGCCGCGCAGTAGGCTCAGAGACGCGGGCGCAGGAAGTCGATGGCCGCCCGCGTCTTCTGCGGCAGGTAGGCGCGCGCGGGATAGAGCGCCCAGGCCGCCGTGTCCCAGGTCGTCGCGGTCGCCTGGTGTCCGGGGAAGAGGTCGACCAGCCGTCCCTCGGCCAGCGCGCCGGCCACCAGCCAGTCGGCCAGGAGCGACGGTCCCAGCCCCGCCTCGGCCGCCCGGCGGAGCGCGAGCGCGTTGGCGATCAGGATTCGGCCCCCCACCTCGACGCCGACCTCGGCGCCATCGGGCGCGCGAAAGAGCCAGCGGCTGCGAAATCCCGGCAGCGTGAAGCGCAGGCAGTCGTGGTCCGACAGCGCCCCTGGCCCCGCCAGCGGTCCCGCCCGGTCGCGCCAGCCTGGGCTGGCCACGACGCAGTAGCGGGTGGAGGCGAGGCGCGTGCAGACGAGATCGCCCGTGGGCGCGGGGCCGAGCCGGATCGCCAGGTC
>JBCBPG010000800.1:0-2333 GCA_039820865.1 Pseudomonadota bacterium | reverse complement strand
GGCGCCGCCATAGGTGCGCTCGAGCAGCCCCTGCCCGGTCAGGTCGTCGAGGTCGCGCCGTATCGTCTCGGCCGAGACGGCGAGGCGTTCGGCCAGCTCGACGACGCGCAGCGACGGCCGGCCCTCGAGCTCGACCAGGATGCGCCGCTGGCGGGCGGTCTTGTTGCGCGACATCGGCGTCCCTCCGGCGGGGCGAGGATGCCGCTCCGCCGCCCGCGAGACCAGAGGCCGGGTTGTCCCGTGCGGGCGGGGTGTTTCATGCTCGCACCGCTGGCTGGGACAAAGGGGATGCGTCGATGAGCTGGAAGACCGCGTATCGATCCTTCTATTACGAGGGCGCCGAGGCGCCGGCGGACATCGTGCTGGACCCCGCGACGACCGCCGTTCTGGTGATCGATATCCAGAACACGTATCTCGAGGACAAGGACACGGCCGAGGAGACGGCGCGCTGGGGGCCGTTCTATGCGCGGATGCGCGAGACGGTGATCCCCAATACCGCGCGGCTGATCGCGGATGCGCGGGCGCGCGGCGTCGAGGTGATCTTCGCGCGGATCGCCTGTCTCAAGACCGACGGGCGGGACCGCTCGCTCAGCCAGAAGAAGCCGGGGTTCAACTACCTGCTGCTGCCGAAGGACCGCGAGGACAGCTTCGTGGTGCCGGCGCTGGCGCCCGAGGCGGACGAGATCGAGGTGCTGAAGACGACGGACAGTGCGCTGACGGGGACGAACCTGCGGCTGCTCCTGGCCAACATGGGGATCCGGACGGTGATCTGCGCGGGGATCTTCACCGACCAGTGCGTGTCGTCCACGGTGCGCAGCCTGGCGGACGAGAGCTTCGACGTGCTGGTGCTGGACGACTGCTGCGCGGCGGCGACCGATGCGCTGCACGAGCACGAGCTCAGGGTGATCAACATGATCTACTGCCATGTGGTCTCGCTGGCGGATCTCGAGGGGTTCTATGCAGCACACGCGCTGGCAGATGGGGCGACGAGCGGGGGCTGAGCCGATCCGGCGGGCGGGCGGCGGGACCCCGCGGCGGCGGCGCGTGACGCTGGGCCGGGGGCCGCGGTCGATGCACCTGCACCTGTTCCGGCCCGAGGGGCCGAGGGCCGGGCCCGTGGTGCTGGTGCTGCACGGGCGCGACGGCTCGGCGGCGGCGGCGCAGATCGTCGCGATGCGGCAGGCGGCGCTGGCGCTGGGGCTGGCGGTCGCGGTGCCGGACCTGCGGTTCTCGGCCGCCAACGACAGCGCGGGCGCGGGATCGGGGTTCCGGATGGGGGTCCATGTCGCCGATGCCGCACGGGCGCTCGACTGGCTGGCGCGGCCGGGGACGGGCCTTGCGCCCGTGCCGCCCGGGATCCTGGTGATCGGCCATTCCATGGGGGCCTACGCGGCGCTCCGGCTCGCGGCGGGGCGGAGCGGGCCGGGCCCCGGCGGGTTGTGTCAGCGCGGCATGCGATGGGCCGCGACGGGGCACGGGATCGCGGGCGTGGTGGCGGTGTCGCCGGTCCTGTCGGGCGCGGCGCGGATCGAGGCGCGCCGCGCGATGGGGCCGGCGGCGGTCGAGGCGCTGGAGGCGACGGTGCCGGGGGCGCTGGCCGACTATGCCGCGCATGACCTGGCGCCGGTGCTGGGGCGGGTGCGCTGTCCGGTGGCCGTGATGACGGGCGATCGCGACGGGCTGACGCCGCCGGCGGTGGCGCGCCGGCTGGCGGCGGGGCTGAAGGCGAGGCCGAGACAGCGGGTCACGGTGATCGAGGGGGCGCATCATTGCCCGGTCGGCCCGCGCTTCGAGCGGGCGCTCTGCGCGGCGCTGCGCGGGATGGTCGGGGGGTGAGCGGGCGTCCGGCGGGTCCCGCGCCCGCCCCCTCTCAGCGCCGGTGGTGCGTTAGAGCGCCTGCCAACCGGACGTGAGCACGGGCGCCCTGCCCACCCACGTCATTGTAGGCCCACGCGGATGAACATCCCGTTGCGTCCGCGCGTCCAGCAGCGTTCGCTGAAAACTAACGGGATCGAGGCAAAGATAACGTGGGAGGGGGCGAGAGTTGGGCGTTTCCGTCCGCTCGGAAACCGCTCTGGAGCGCTTGCCGACCTGACTGCGTCAGGTCTCGGGCTTGAGGCTGTTTTGTTTGCCGCATTTTCTTGTCGCCAGACTGAGTCGGTCTGGCTGGAAAGTGCTCTGGACGCACCCGCCAGCGTGGCCGGGCGATCCCGGGCGCCGCGGGACGGCGCCGGGCCGACCCGCGGGGTGCGTGGAACGCAGCGCTGGGCCGGCCGTCAGGGCTTCCAGCGCAGGGTGATGGCCTGGGTGTCGACGGCGTTAGGGCCCGTGCG
>JBCBPG010000799.1:0-2336 GCA_039820865.1 Pseudomonadota bacterium | reverse complement strand
CTGGGGACCATCGAGGGGCAGATATCGGTGACCATTTCCCGATGCATGCCACTCGAAGTCCGGGAATCGCTTGCTGACTTTCTCTGCCGGCGCCTGCGACCGGCGCCCAACTAGGTCGTGCGCTGACCTACGAGGTGATGCACTCGCGACGTAAGCGCGAGTGCATCGGGCTTACTCGCTCAAGGAGACCGCCGTGTAGTCGCCGCGGGTCTGCAGGGTGATGGTCACCGGCGCGCCGTCGCGGTTGCGCCAGAACCAGCCATGCTCGCCAGCGAAGGGCGCCGTAAAGCTTCCCTCACCGTTCGTCCGCCCGCGACCTTTGCTGTAGCTATGCGATTTACCGCTGCCATGGGCGTGGAGGTCGTAGTTGACACGCCCACCCTCGGCGACCCAGCGGTAGCTGGCGCTTGCACCCTCGACCATCGTCATCTTGGTCTCGGCCGCGGCTCCCGGCGCGAGGGTGAAGGTGGTCTCGTCCGTCCAGGGCTCGGCCGCCGCCGCGCTCGCGACGAAGAGCCCCAGCACGCGGTCGAGCGCGCTCTGATCGTCGCCGTGGATCTCCCTGTCAGCCTCCGCCTCCTCGGCGAGCTGGTTCTTGATCTCGCCCATCTCGGTCAGGCCCAGGACACGGCCCGCGCCCGTCGGGTCGATCGCGTACTCCGCCGGCAGGACGACGGTCACCGCGATCGCCACCGCGGCCACCAGTGCCACGACGGTGGACCGGCGGAGCTCGGCCGGCGTCGGCAGGTCGGCGGGGTCGGGTTTCTCGGCATTGTGCATCGGTCTCTCCCTCGTCAGACGTCGGTCAGATAGCCGTTGATCTGGATGCCCATCAGCATGACGCCGAGGGCCACCATCACGATGTTCGCCGCTGTCGCATGGCGCCAGAAGCTCGCGGTCCGCCGCCAGTAGCCCATCGCGATCAGGATCGCCGCCAGCGCCAGGATCTGGCCGATCTCGACCCCGACGTTGAACGCGATCAGATTGGGCAGGAGCCCCTCCTCGGCGATCTGGTAGTCGAGGATCTTGGTCGCGAGGCCGAGCCCATGCAGCAGCCCGAAGATCAGTGTCGCAGCACGGGTGTCGGGCTGTACGCCCAACCAGGCCCGCCAGGCGCCCAGGTTGTCGAGCGCCTTGTAGACCACCGAGAAGCCGATGATCGCGTCGATCAGGTAGGCGTTTACGTCCCAGTGGAAGTAGACGCCGGCCAGCATCGTGACCGAGTGGCCGACGGCGAAGAGGCTGACGTAGAGCGCCACCTCGCGCATGCGGTAGAGGAAGAAGACCACGCCCAAGAGAAACAGGATGTGATCGTAGCCCGTCACCATGTGCTTGGCGCCGAGATAGGCGAAGGGGATCAGGTGGACGCCCCAGATCTCCTGGATATAGCCCGCGTCACCCTCGGTGACGTTATGGGCGGCGGCCCCGGTCGCGCCCAGCGCGACAAGGACCAGGGCGAGGGCGAGCGCGAGACGCCACTGAGGCGCCGCGCCCGCCGCCCGGAAAGACGGTTGCATGGATGGATCTCCGAAGATGTGCGTTGATCGAACGGTCGGGGCCGGTCGATCACACCCGCGGCGGTCGCTCGTGGCGGAAGACGGGGGCGGGCCCGTCGCGCGGCCTGCTGGCCGGCCGGGCCTCGGGGGAGGGCGGCAGGGGCGGCGCGAGATCGGCCGCGACGATCACCTCGGTGCCGTGGTCGTGGTCCGCCTTGTCATGCGCATGGCCGTGAAGCGCCCAGGCGAGGTCCTCCTCCAGCCCGTGTGAATGGCCGTGTTCGGCGACCAGTTCGGCATGGTGGTCAAGGACGCTGAGGACCTTCGGGATATGAGCCAGATCGGGATCAATGGCCCAGGCGGAGAAGGCGACGCACAGGAAGGTCAGCAGTCCCCTGCTCGCGCGTTCTCGACCTGCCATGCCACCACCTCGTCAGCGCGGCATCCGTGGCCGCCAGGCTCCAGCGTCAGAATGCGTACCTACGACCCCGGTGCCAGTGACCGCAAGCCACCACTGATGAAGTTTTCCTTTCATGAAAGCTGAGTACCGTGGAGAGGTATTTGGGGTACAAACTGGGATACAAATCGAAGATCGTGGACGTTAGTCCCGCAATTTAACGATGATTGAACAACGGCTTAAGAGAACCTGCACAGATCGTTAGTGCTCCTTGGCTCCACCAGTTCCCGAAGTCCCGGTCCACGGCCGGGGCTTCGTCGTTTCGGTCAGGCCGCGGCGCGGCGGTCGACGGCCGCGTCCAGGTGGGCGCGGAAACGGGCGAGGTCGTCCTCGATCGTCGGGTTCTTGACCACGTCATAGGCCGCGAAGCTCGGCAGTGCCGT
>JBCBPG010000798.1:0-2336 GCA_039820865.1 Pseudomonadota bacterium | reverse complement strand
GCCCGTGCCCGCCTGGCCGCCGGCGATGTCGGCAACCCCGCCCTGGCGGATCGCATGCGCGAGGTCGAGATCTGGTGCCTCGAGGGCTGGCGCTTTCACCAGATCGCGGGCGCCGATCGCGGCACGGGGTCCGAGCTCGGCCAGTTCGACCTCGCCATCGGCGTCGTCGCCGGGGACTGGTCGGCGCTGCCGGACGGGCTTGGCTCGGTCGCCCAGCGCGGCCGTGCGGGCGCAGGCCCCACCGAGGTCGTCATCCTGCACCAGCTCGCCCGGAGCGCGATGCGGGAAACCGAGCCGCTGCCCCAGCGCGCCCGCGAGGTCCGTGACCGGCTGAGCACGCTGATCGCCGCCGAGCCGGGGCTGGCAGGGCTGAAGATCGCCTTCGGCAGCTTCGCGGACGGCGACGACCTCGAGCGCCAGGTCACCTCGGTGCTGGGCTCGTGGATCGCGCGGCAGATGCGGGGCGAGACGGGTGCCGAGCCGCCGCCTCGGCCCGCCGGCGCCCACGAGGTGGCACCGGGCCCTGCCGCCAATGACGGGCGCGGTCCCGGGCAGACGGCGAAGCCGCGCGGCGGCGTCGTCAAGCCGGCGCCCGCCGCCTCGGCGCGTCGTGCGCTCAAGCTGGCGCCCGCCACGCCGGGCCAGCCGCGCCAGACCCGCCAGGCCCGCCTGCTGACCCAGCCGCTGCGTCTCGGCATCGGCGGCGTGAAGCCGCCTGTCGTCATGCCCCCCCGCGCTGCAGCGCCAAAGCCCCCGCCGGACGGCGACGGACGCGGCCCGGCCGGGACAGGACGGAACGCGGGCAATGCGCCCGCGCCGCCCCTCGCTCCCAACCCCGACCGCAACCCCGACCGCAACCCAGACGCCGGCCCCGACGCCGGCCCCGACCGGCAGTTCCCGCCGCATCCCGGCGCGAAGCGCGATCCAGCGACCGAGATGCCCCGCAGCCCTGGTCCGGCGCATGCGCCGCAACACGGAGCGGTCCCCGGTCGCGGAACGCCCCCGTTCTCCGACGACGGCCGTGCGACACCGACCGAGGCGGCCCCCCCGCGCACCGCGCCACTGACCGCGCCGCCCACCCCACCGCTGCCCAACCCGGGCGACCGCCCGACCGGGGCCGGGCAGGCGCGCGACAGCACGCCTTCCGGGCGAGGCGAGCACGAGCGCCGCAAGCTCAGCATCGCGTCCTGGCCGGCGGCGCTGGCCTCGGCCATGGCCGATCCGCCGAACGCACCGCAGCAGCGGGTCGAGCCGGGCAGCGCCTATCCCGGCCAGCGCGCCTTCCGCACCGAAGAGGCGGCGCTCTTCTTCGGCCGCGAGGGCGCGGTCGACGATGCGCTCACCCGGCTGGCCGAGGCGCGCCAGCGCGGCACGGCCTTCCTGCTGGTCGAGGGGGCGAGCGGCGTCGGCAAGACCTCCTTTGTCGAGGCCGGGCTGATCCCCCGTCTCGCCACGGCCCGCCCGGTACCGCGCATCGCGCGCATGGCCGCCGGCGCGGCGCCTTTCCTCGAGCTTGCGTCGACCCTGGTGGATGCCGGTGCGCTGCCCGATGACGACGAAACGCCCGACCGGCTGCGGGCCGAGCTGGCGACCTGGCTCGAACGGGGCGGCGATGCCGTGGCGCTCCTGCGCACCTCGAACACGCTGCAAGGCCCTGCCGACAGTCCGCTGTCCGAACGCGGCGAGGCCGCGCCGACGCGCCTGGTGCTGGTCGTCGACGCGCTGGAGCGGCTGGAGCAGGCGGGCGTGCCGGCCCGGACGCGCTCGGCACTGATGCACCAGTTCGGCCAGCTTGCCCGCGCGCCGGGCATGCTGGTGATCGCCTCCGCGCGCCGCGGCGCCACGGCACATGATGCCGAGCTGCTGGCGCTGGCGCTGGCCGGGGCACGGTTCGAGCTGTCCCCGCTCGACGCCCCCGGGCTGGAGGCCGCGATGCGCCGCCCCGCGCGCGCCGCCCGGCTCAGCTTCGGCCGGGGGCCGTCGGGCGACGGGCTCGACCGCGCGCTGCTGGCCGATGCCGAGGGGCCGGGGGCGCTGGCGCACCTGGCCGACGCGCTCGGCCGGCTGGCGACGCAGGCGGGCGGGCGCCATGACGAGCCGCCCTGGCGCCTGGCCGAGCCCGACTATGCCGAGATGGGTGGCCTGGCGGGGCTGGCGGCGCGGGCCGCGGAACGCGCGGTCGTCGCGCTCGACGGCGAGGCGCAGGCCGCGCTGCCCCGTCTGCTCGCCCAGCTGGCCGACCCGGTGGAGGACGAGGCGGCGGACGGCGCTGCGGAGACCGAGCGCGAGCCGGACATGCCGCGCTATCGCCACCGCCGCGGGCGATGCGGCGGTGG
>JBCBPG010000797.1:0-2338 GCA_039820865.1 Pseudomonadota bacterium | reverse complement strand
GGTGGCACGGGCGGCGGCGGCACGGGCGGTGGCACGGGCGGCGGTGGCACGGGCGGTGGCACGGGCGGCGGCGGCACGGGCGGCGGCACGGGCGGCGGCGGCACGGGTGGCGGCACCGGCGGCGGGACGGGCGGCTTCTCCGACCTCACGGATCCGGTGACCAACGAGGAAATCGACGGTGTCGGCGTCTCGACCCAGTTCGACCTGACCCCCCAGGGCTCGGGCGCGGCGTCGGTCAATCTCGACCAGACGACCGGCGACGACGGCATGACCGCGACCTTCTCGACCGATGACACGGGCGAGCTGATTGCGCTGGCCTTCGAGGTGCCGACCGACAGCGGCCTCAACTTCACCTTCGACAGCAGCAACGTCGCGGTGTTCGAGACCGTGACCTTCAGCGGCATCGAGGCCGACTTCATCGACACGATCGACGAGGACGCCTTCGCGGTCCTCGCCTTCGCCGACGACGGGGGCGACTTCGAGTTCCAGAACTTCGGCTACTGGATCATCGATGCGACCGACACGAGCGGCTCGCTCGGCGCGGGCGCCTTCGGCTTCACCACGGCGAACGTGCCGACGAACGTGACGCTGACCTACGAGGGCAGCATGCTCGGCCTCTACACCGATGCCGACGGCCTGCTGCCGTTCATCGATCCGACGCTGGACGACGCGGTGACCGCGGCGACCATCGCGGCCGATGTCGACGTGGTCGTCGATACTGCCGGCGCCGGCAGCTTCACCTTCGAATCGAGCAACACCGCGCTGTTCGACATCGACACCGATGCGCCGCTGACCGGCAGCGGCATCGACACGCTGCAGGACTCGCTGGCGATCACCGGCAGCGGCTCGCTGACGGGCGCCGAGCTCGATGGCACGATCACCACGGGCAACGGCCTGAGCGGCGAGGTCAACGGCCGTCTGTTCGGCCCGAACGCCGAAGAGGTCGGCGGCTCGGTCGTGGCCACGGACACCGCCGATCCGTTCAGCGGCCGCAACCTCGTCGCCGGCTTCGGCGCGCGCCAGACGACCCCGTAAGGCCCGACGCGTGTCCGGAAGATCCTTCGGGCGCGGCCCGTGCGGCCGCGCCCTTCTCATGTGCGGCGCCGTGCTGGCGGTGCTGGCGGCCACCGCCGCGACGGCCGGGGCCGGCGCGGAGGCGCCCGTGCCGGCCGCGATCGGCCAGGGTAGCGGCGGGGCCGGCGGTCTCCTCGACGGGCCCGTTCTCGGCGAGCGCTTCCGGCTGCAGACCCCGCAGCAGGTCGACCGGGCCTTCCGCCGCGCGATCGCGCTGATCGAGGGCGGCAGGCCGGCCGAGGCCATCCCGGTCCTGCGCGCGATCCTGGCCCGCGTGCCGCGGGCCCCGCGCGTGCGCCTGGAGCTTGCGCGCGCGCTCTTCCTCGACCGCAAGTTCGGTGACAGCCGCGAGCAGTTCCAGATCGTGCTCTCGGGCGGCGTTCCGGACCAGGTGCGGCGCAACGTGCTGCGCTTCATCCGCCAGATCGACGCCCGCCGCGGCTTCGCCTGGGACTTTCAGGCGGGACTGAGCCTGTCGTCCGATGCGGGGCGCAGCTTTGACACCGACACGGTGACGATCATCGACCCGATCAGCGGCGACGAGGTCGAGGGCAGGGTCGTCCGCACCGACCCGCCGGCCTTCGTCCTCTCCTTCTCCGGCGGGGTCGAGTATCGCGAGGCGCTGGGCGAGGTCGGGGGCGCGCGGCTGGTGGGCTTTGTCGAGGGCGATGCCGAGCTGGACGAGGGGCCCGGCGTGGACGGCGACAGCTTTTTCCTGGTGGGCCAGGTGGGCACGCGCCTGATCTGGCCGCAGACGACGCTGGAGATCGGCCCGGCGGTCTCGACCCAGGTCGAGCGGCTGGACCCGATCGAGGACATCGCCACGCTGAACGCCGATATCGAGTACCGGACCGAGAGCGGCTTCAGCTATGGAGCGACGGGCGCGGTCGGCGGCGTGCGCGAGCGTTTCGGGGCAAAGCAAGAAGGTCTGCAGGCGGAGGCCGGGATGCGCGTGACCCGCTCGTTCGGCAGTCGCGCGGCGGTGGCCCTGTTACTGTCGGGCGAGCGGCGCGATGTCGGGGCCCCGGACCGGAACTACTGGGACGCGAATGCCCGTGTCGTCGGGATCCTCGAGATCGAGGGCGGCTTCACCTTCGACGCGGCGCTCTTCGTCGAGAACCGCCTGTTCGACGGCATCGGTGCGGTCATTCCCGAGCGCCGGCGCGATGTCGAGTTCGGCGGCGACGTGACCGTGACGAAGAACGACCTGTTCCTGCTGGGGCGCTTCTCGCCCTTCGTCAGCGTCGGCCTGTCGCGGCGCGAG
>JBCBPG010000796.1:0-2344 GCA_039820865.1 Pseudomonadota bacterium | reverse complement strand
CCGGGCAGGCGCAGCGGCGGCGGTGCCGGCGCCGGCGCCCGGTCCGCGCGTCGTGCGCACGCTGGCGAAGGCATCGATCGCCATGTCGCCGAAGAGTCTGGTCTTCTGGCCGGCGCGGGCCTCGGGGGAGAAGACGAACCAGATCGGCGCCGATGCCTCCCACAGCGTGCCGGCGGCAACCTCGACCAGGCGGCCGTCCCGCAGTTCGTCCGTCACCGCGAGGCGCGACTTGATCGCGAGCCCCAGGCCCTGGACCGCGCCTTCGGTCAGCATGTCGGAGTTCGAGACCAGGAGCGTGCTGCGCGCGGTCACGTCCCGCCGCCGGCCCCTGGCGTCCTTGACGGCGAGGCGCCTCTGCCAGGGCAGGGTGACCCAGGGGGCGTTGACCAGGTCGTCGGTCGCCTCGAAGGGGCCGTGGCGGTCGAGGAAGCCGGGCGCGCAGCAGACGATCCGCTCGTTGTCGGCGAGCTTGCGGGCGAGGAGGGCGCTGTCCTCGAGCTGGCCGACACGGATGGCGCAGTCCTGCCCCTCGGCCACCAGCGAGACGTAGCGGTCGACGGCCAGGAATTCGAAGGTCAGCCGCGGGTGGCGCGCGCGGAACGCCGGCAGCGCGGGCATGACGAAGCGCGACAGGATCCAGGGCGACATCGTGACCCTGAGATTGCCCGACAGTTCGGCCGCGCCGCTGCCCGCGTCGCGTTCGGCCTGCGAGAGATCGGCCAGGATCGGCTGCACGCGCTCGAAGAAGACCTGGCCCTCGGCCGTCAGGCGCAGCGTGCGGCTGTTGCGGTGAAGGAGCGTCAGCCCGAGCGCCGCCTCGAGCTTGGCGAGCCGGTGGCTGGCCGTGGCGGGCGAGACGCCGATGCGCCGGGCGCCGGCCGTCACCCCGCCGGTCTCGGCGATCACCACGAAGGTGCGGAGGTCGTCGATGCTGTACATTCGATTTCCTCGAACGCTGCTTTTCGAAGTGCCCAGCTGTCATTCGAATTTTCGACGTCATAGCTGTCGCGTCAACAGAGGCGGAGGATGCGATGAAGCGACAGTTGATGGCCCTCGGCATCGCCGGGGCGATGGCGAGCACGGCACAGGCGGCCGGGCCGGAGACCTATCTCGAGTTCCCAAGGGACACCCCGCCCGGCAACCTCGCGATCGGGCCCGACGGGCGGATGTTCATGTCGGTGCACGAGTTCTACGGCCCCGAACTGCGCGTGGTCGAGGTGATGCCCGACGCCAGCACGGCGCCCTATCCGAGCGAGGCCTGGGCCCGCGCGCCCGTCGAGGCCGGCGGCGGGGATGGCGACGGGCTGAAGGGGGTGCTGGGCCTGCGCGTCGACCGCCAGGGCATCCTGTGGATGCTCGACGGCCAGGGCGAGGGCCAGACCGGCCGTCTCGTCGGCTGGAACACCCGGACCGAGACGCTGCACGCCGTCCACTACATCGGCCAGCCGGTGGCGCGGGCGACGTCGTTCCTCAACGACCTCGCCGTCGATCGCACGCACGAGGCGATCTACATCTCCGACACCGGCGACGGCGCGAACTCGGCCATCATCGTGGTCGATCTCGCCACCGGGCGGGCGCGGCGCGTGCTGGAGGGCAGCCGCTTCACCGTGCCCGAGGACATGCCCATGGTCATCGACGGGCGCGAGATCCTGCTGGGCGGCAACCCGGCCCGGATCGGCATCAACCCGATCACGGTCGATCCGGCCAACGCGTGGGTCTATTTCGCGCCGATGACCGCGAGCGCGATGTACCGGGTGCGCACGACGGACCTGCTGGACGAGAGCCTCGACGACGCGGCGCTGGAGGCCCGGGTCGAGCGCTACGGGACCAAGCCGATCTCGGACGGCTCGACAGTCGATACGGCGGGCAATGTCTACATCACCGCGATGACGGACAACGCGATCGGCGTGACCAGGCCGGACGGCAGCTACGAGGTGCTGTTCCAGTCGGACGATGACCTGCCCTGGCCGGACGGCTTCTCGATCGGCGCCGACGGCTTCGTCTATGCGACGATCAACGAGCTGCACCGCTCGCCCGTGCTGAACGGGGGCGAGGACGCCTCGCTCGGCACCTATCGCATCGTCCGCTTCCCCGCCCTCGCCACGGCGATCCCAGGCCGATAGCGCCGCGGCACCGCCCCGAACCGACCGGTCGGGCCACCGTGAGCGCGGCCCGGATGGCCTGCCAGCGCGGAGTCCGACCGAACGTCAGCACGGGCACCCTGCCCGTCCGGGTGCACGCGGGCGCCCTGCCCGACCGGGTGAGCACGGGCGCCCAGCCCGCCCGGCTGCGCGCGGGCGCCCAGCCCGCCCGGCTGCGCGCGGGCGCCCTGCCCGTCCGGGTG